>NZ_JAAGPL010000069.1:0-41504 GCF_017104785.1 Burkholderia sp. Ac-20353
TCGTCGCACAGGCCGGTTCGAAGATCGATGTGTCGGGCGCGTCGGCGAACTTCGACCAGTTGCAGGCGAACGGCATCTATGCGTCACAGCCGGTGTGGAGCGATGCCGGGTCGATCACGCTGTCGGCAGCGTATGGCCTCTTCGCGGACGCGACGTTGGCCGGCCATGGCGGTGCGTCGCAGGCGCGCGGCGGCACGCTGACGATCCTGCCGCATAAGATCAGCAGTTCGACCGGCGCGACCGTGCTCGTCGTGCAGCAAAGCGGCACGCTGGTGCCCGCGGGGCTGGCGCCGGGCGAGGATTTTCCGACGCCGGTCGATCCGGCCACCGGGCTGCCGAGCGGTCAGCGGACCGGCGTGATCCAGTTCGCCGCCGATCGCCTGAACGGCTCGGGAATTTCGAACCTCGTGCTGGGCGACAGCACCGCGCTGACACCCGTACCGGTCGCCTTTGCCGGCGACGTCAACGTGACGGTACCGAAGGCGATCCAGATCTACACCAATCAGATCGTGGCGCTCAACAGCGATCAGTTGGGCCAGTTGACGCACGGGGTGAAGGACGCGGCCGGCAATTACTCGATTCCCACGCTCGGTTCGCTGCTGAACAGCGAGCTGACGTCGTCAACGCCCACGACGATCGGCTCGACTGTGACCCTCGACGCACCGTATGTGTCGATTGTCGGCCCGACGCTGATCAACCCGGCCGTGCTGGGTACGATTGCCGCTACTTCCGACGCGACACTGAACGTGCACGCGTCGTTCATCGACCTCGCGAACCAGTTCCAGCTGAACAACTTCGGGCACGCGAATTTCACGAGCCGCGGCGATATTCGCCTGAGCTCGACGAGTTCCGTCAACAGCGCCCTCCAGTCGGGCGATCTGTACACGCCGGGCAACCTGACGTTCAAGGCGGCGGACCTGTACCCGTCGACCGGCAGCACGTTCATTCTCGATGCGGTGGGGCCGGTCGACAGTACGACGAACAAACCGGTACCGACAACGATCACGTTCGAATCGAACGGCGCGTCGGGGGTGCCGCTGTCGGCGGGCGGCACGCTGTTGGTGGATGCGACGAACATCGTGCAGGGCGGCACGGTGCGCGCGCCGTCGGGCACGCTCGTGTTCGGCGTGGGCGACCCGACGAACGCTGCGACGCTGGCGCAGTTCAACAACCTGCCGCTCGTCGCGACCGATACGGTGCAGTTCGCGAACGGCAGCGTGACGTCGGTTTCGAACGGTGGCGCGATCATTCCGTACGGTACGACCGTCGACGGCGTCGAGTGGCAGTTCAATCCGGTGGCCGGCGCCGCGCAGCCCGACCTGAGCGCACCGCCGTCGAAGTTCATTGGTGTGAATGGCAGCAACGTGGCGCTCGCCAAGGGCGCGACGATCGACCTGTCCGGTGGCGGCAACCTGCGGGCGATCGAATGGGTGCCGGGCACCGGTGGTACGCGGGACGTGCTGTCGCAGTACAACATCAGCTACGCGAGCGGCAAGGGCGCGACGGCCGTGCCGATCAACGTGGGCGCGGGGAACGTCTACGCGATCGTGCCGGGCGCGCAGTCGCCGGTCGCCGCGTACGACCCGGTGTTTGCGCAGACGGTCCAGCCGGCGGTCAACGATAACGGCACGGCGACGACCGCGGCCGTGACGCTGGGTGTCGGCCAGGCGGGCCTGAACGACGCGATCGGCAAGGCCGTGTACCTGTCCGGCGTGCCGGGGCTGGCGGCCGGCTACTACACGCTGCTGCCGGGCAAGTATGCGACGCTGCCGGGCGCGTACCGCGTGACCGTGTCGGCCACGACCGGTAACGTCGCACCGGGCGCGAGCAAGGTGTTGCCGGACGGCACGGTGGTGACGGCAGGGTACTTTGCCGATGTGCTGACCGGTGGCCGCAGCGCAACGCCGACGCTGTTCAACGTGCAGTCGGGGCCGGTGTGGCAGCAGTACTCGCAATACACGATGAAGGACGCCAACAGCTTCTTCACGGCGCTGGCCGCGAAGAACGGCAATGTAACCCCGCCGTTGCCGAGGGACGGTGGTCAACTGGTGCTGGCCGCGACGAAGGCGCTTGCGCTCGGCGCGACGCTGAATACGGCCGCTGCCGCAGGTGGTGCGCCGGCGGAGGTCGATATTGCGTCGCAGGACATCCAGATCACCGGCAATGGCGCACCGGCGCTGGCCGGCTATCTGCAGATCAGCGGAGATGCGCTCGATTCGCTGAACGCGGGCAGCCTGCTGATCGGCGGCACGCGCGCGGCAACGACGAACGGCGTGACGATCACGCCGATTGCGAACAGCGTGGTGGTGTCGAATGATGGCAACACGTCGCTGAAGGGACCGGAAATCCTGCTGGTCACGAAGACCGATGCGAGCGGCACCGATCCGAATGCAGCGAACGGGCTGCGCGTCGATGCCGGTGCATCGATTGCGGCAACGGGCGATTACCCGGCCGCACAGGACCAGCCGCTCACGATTGCGGGCGATGGCGCGCTGCTGCGCGTGTCGAACGGCGCGATGGCGCCGCTCAAGCGGACGGGCGGCATGGGTACAGGACTGCTGACGGTTGGTGCGGGCGCCACGCTCACGGGCGGTCAGGCACTGACGCTGGATTCGTCTGGAAACCTGAAGGTTGATCCGACTGCGGTGCTGTCGGCGAAGGCGATCACGGCGGACGGCTCGGCGATCACGTTCACGAACGCAAACGGTGCAGCTGCGGCAAACCTGCCGGGCTTCGTGATCGATCCGGCGGGCTTGGCTCAGTTCGCGAATGCGCAACAGGTGACGCTGCGCAGCTATGGCGCAATCGGCTTCATCGGCGACGTGAACGCGACGTTCGGCAACAGCGTCGATCTGAGCGCGGGCACATTCACGAGCGACGGCGGGCATGTGACGCTGAACGCGCCGCAGATCGCGTTCACGAACGAGACGGGGGCGTCGAACGCAACGGCTGTGCCGGGCAACGGCACGTTGACCGTGAACGCGAAGGAAATCGACTTCGGCGCGGGCACGAAGACGGTGAGCGGATTCGGGAGCGTGTCGATGACCGCGACGAGCGGGATCGTCGGTCAGAACACGGGCACATTCGATTTCGGTGTGCTGCCGGTGACGCTAAATGCGCCCGTGTATCTGGCCGACACGAGTTCGGCATCGACCGTGAAGACGACCGGTGCGCTGATGCTGAACGGTGCGGCAGGTACTGCGCTGACGAAGAAGCCAGTGGGTGGCGCATTCAGCTTCGTCGGCGGCACGATCGCCGACAACGGCGCGACGATCACGGCGCCGGCGGGCAACGTGAGACTGGAAGCGACGAGCGGAAACCTGACGATCGGCAGCGGCTCGACCGTGAGTTCGGCCGGCGTATCGAAGCAGTTCTTCGATGTGACGAAATACGCGCCGGGCGGCGCGATCACGCTGACGGCCGACAAAGGCACGGTGGACGTGCAATCGGGCTCGACACTCGACTTCTCGGGCGCGAACGGCGGCGGCGCGGCGGGCAGCCTCACGCTGTCGGCGCCGCAACAGGTGGTAAACCTGAACGGCACGATCAAGGGCGGTGCGGCGAACGGCTACACGGGTGGCTCGCTGTCGCTCGAAACGGCCGGCGCGGTGGATCTCGATGGCCTCGCGAAGACGCTCGCATCGAGCGGCGTGAACCAGTCGATCACGGTCCACACGAAGACGGGCAACCTGACGCTGTCGGCAGGCAATGCACTGACCGCACGCACGGTATCGCTGACGGCGGACGGCGGCGCGGGCAACGCGTCGGATACCGCGAACGGCAACGTGAACGTGCTCGGCACGATCGACGCATCGGGCAACGCGGGAGGCGAGATCGACCTGTACGGCAGGAGCGGGGTGGATATCGAAGGCACGCTGCTTGCGCGCGGCTCGGATCCGACCCAGCGGGGTGGCAAGGTGAACGTCGGCACGAGCGCGGTGTTCGATCCGACGATCGTCGATCCGGCGACACACCAATCGATCGCGACCAACTCGACCTACGGCTACGAGAACATCGAGCAGGCCAACTCCGGCCGGATCGTGCTGGGCGCGAATGCGCTGATCGACGTATCGGGCGGCACCGCGGGCGGGCTGTCAGGCGGCACGGTGAATTTCCGCGCGCCGCTGCTGATGGACGGCTCGGTCAACGTCACATTGAATGCACCGTCGAAGCCGAAGTACGGGATCAAGGGTGCACGCGCGACGACACTCGAAGCGTACGCGGTGTGGAGCACGACCGACGCGAGCACCGGCGCGAAGCACTTCGACGGCATCATCGATCCGGCCGGCTGGTACGACAGCAACGGGCACCTGCTGGCCGGCACGTTTACCGCACAAGGCACCAATCCGCCGACCTTCACCTTCACGCCGAATGCAAACGGCGATGGTGGCGGCACGCTGACGAACAACGCGACCGGCGCGCAGGCGAAGCTGACCGGCAGTCAGGCCGATCTCGCGTCGCTGCACAGCGGTATCGCGGCGATCGGTTTCACGGGAATGGACAGCACGTATTTCGTGCCGACCAATCCAAACACCGATCACCAGACGTATTACGGCGGGCAGATCGTGAAGGCCAGCAACGGCACGCTGTCGATGGTGCCCGGCACGTTGATGGACTTCGTCCAGAACGGTCTCGGCGCCAATGGGCCGAAGCTGCAGGGATCGACGGCGAACATCGCGAATTTCCGGGTGGCGCCCGGTATCGAACTCGACAATCCGAGCACGGCGATCAACGGCGGCAACATCTCGATCCTGTCCAACTGGAATCTGGGCACCGGGTTGCCGAACGACAACGGAACGATCGTGCCCGTCTATCGCTACCAGCACACGATCGCACCGATGCTGACGTTCCGGGCTGCGAACAATTTCGATGCGCAGGCCAGCATCACCGACGGGTTCTTCCAGAGCCAGGTGGCGACGATCCTCGGGGCGGCGGGGAATGCGTCAGCCACCGGCACCTATACGGATGCCGCATCGCTGTACGACAGCCTGATGTCGCTCGACGATCCGGCATCGATCACGGTGCAGTTCACCGACGGGACGAGTCAATCGCTGACTTCAATCAGCAGCGACGCGACGAACCCGCTCCATGATCCGAATGTCGCGCTGAGCGCACCGCTCAAGAATCAGTCGGCCGACTACTACTCCGACTATCTGCAGTATGCGAATTCGTGGGGGACGTATTACGGAGACTGGGCGAGCGGACGCTACGCGCTCCACGTCATGCCTTGGTCCCCGTTGCATGTCGCGGCTCCCGAGCTTTCGCACTATTCGTCCTATCAGGATTATCTGGCGGCATACAACGGGCCGGGCAGCTGGTTGTGGGGATATACCCTTGCGACCATCACCGGGATAGTCCGAGACGGGGTGGTCCTTTTCCCCAAGTTCGGCACACCGACGCCGCCGGTTTTATCGTCGAGTCCTGGCGATTACGGACAATACATCTCCGTCTATAACGCCTATCTGAATCGGGTATCCCTCTTAAAATCCACTTTACCGCTCTCGCATCCGAGGTACGCGTACAGCTTCTTCTACGCGCCGACCGCACCGTTGTCGATCCCCTATACGGGGATCAATATCGGCACCTTGCCCGGCAATGTGCCAGCGAACGTCGCGACGGCCGACAACCCGCTGCCGATCAGTTTCGCGGCGCTGCTGGGCGGCCAGAGTTCGTCGTACCGGATCGTTTCCGGCGCCGACGTCGCGAGCGCCAACCCGCTCGCGGTGCAGCCGATCGCCGCGTTCGGTGCCGCCAGCGCATCGGGCGGCAACGTGACGCTGAGCCAGCATACGGCCTACGTCGATTCGAACGGGCTCACGCTGCTGCAGCCGACGACGATTCGCACCGGTACGGGGTCGATCGACATTGCCGCGGGCAGCGCTTTCACGCTCGCGGATACCACCGCGCCCGGCGTGGTGTATACGGCGGGGGCGCCAGCAAACGGTTCGCCCGGGCTGGGTCTTGTGTCGACGCTCGCGAGCGGTCGCGCCGGGTTCATGATGGCCGACATTCTGGTCACGCCAGCCGTGAATCCGGATTCGGCCGGTGACATCACGATTCACGCGCAAGGAGACATCAATGGCGTCCAGAGCGTGACCGATACGACGGGCGTGGTAACGGGCGCGGCCGGCAACAGCATCAGCCAGTATTGGTGGCAGTGGATGCAGATCTCGCCGGGCCAGACCACTACCAATGGTGCAATCACTGATCTGCTGACCCGCTCGTCGATCGACTTCGGCGCATTCGACCAGGGCGTGATGAGCGTCGGCGGCAACGTGTCGATCAGCGCGGGCGGCAACATCTCGGACCTGGCCGTGTCCTTGCCGACCACGTGGTACCTGGATGGAAACAACAAGCCCGTCACTGTCGGCGGCGGCAACCTGACCGTGCGGGCCGGCGGCGATATCCTGAGCGGCGACTATTTCGTCGCGAAGGGGGCAGGAACGATCGCGGCAGGCGGGCGCATCGGGTCGGATATCTCGGTGGCCTCCCGAGCCTTGGGCAACCGGCCGATTGCCGTATCGACGATGCTTGCTGCGCAGGACGGCGTATTCGACGTGACTGCTCGGCAAGGGGTCGATATCGGGGAAGTGCTCGATCCGTCGTATTCAACGAGTTTCACGCTGCCTGCGGGGCAACCGGCGAACACGATCCTCCTCGATTACTATTCGCGATACGCCGACAGCCAGGGCTATTCGTCGACTTCGTCGGTAAACGTGCTGTCCACGACCGGCGATGTCCGGCTCGGTACGCTCGGCAACCTGTTGACCGGCGTGAATGGGGTACTGCCCGCCAGTGTGAATCTGACGGCATTCAGTGGCGGCATCGACGTCGAATCGGGCGGCACGCTGTATCCGTCTGCGGTCGGGCAGTTGAACCTGATTGCCGATCAGTCGGTGCATCTGTCCAACGTCGCGGCGTCTGTCGTTGGGTCGGGCCTGTCCGCCAAGCTGGGCATGTCCGATGCCGATCCTTCGATGATGCCGTCGCCGACGAACCCGCAAGCAACGGTTCCGTCGTTGACGGACACGACGCTCGGCGCCCATGCGCTCGAGGCCTTGCACAGCGACGACACGACGCCTGCGCGGATCTACAGCCTGAACGGAAGCATCGTCAACGGTACGCTCAATGCGTTCGGCGGCGACGACGGTCTCTACCGGAATCTCGTCACGCTGTCGATCGACAAGCCGGCGCTCGTGCAGGCCGGGCAGGACATCGTGAACCTGGCGTTCCTGGGCCAGAACCTGCGCAGTTCCGACGTGACCCGTATCGTGGCCGGCCGCGACATCTACGACACGCCGCTCCTGTTTAATGCCGGCGCCGTGCCGGTGCTGGCACTCGGCGGGCCGGGCTGGTTCGATGTGCAGGCCGGGCGCAATATCGGTCCGCTGACGAACCGGATCGAACTGTACAACTCGAAATTCGACACCGGTTCGGTCACCCAGGTATTCACCGGCATCGATGCGGTCGGCAATGCGAACAATCCGAACCTGCCCCATGAAAGCGCGAACGTCAACGTGCTGTTCGGCGTCGGGCCCGGCGTCGATCTGTCGGGGTTCATCTCCACCTATATCGCGTCGGGCAGCGCGGTCGCGGGCGTGCCGAGCGCGACGCCGGAGCTGGTCGCGTTCATGAAGGACTACGACGCGGGGCAGATCGTCGACACCGGGTTGGCAAAGGACAAGCAGGACGCGCAGACGAAGGTGGACAAGATGACGGCCGACGATGCGTGGAAGCAGTTCCAGGCGTTGCCGACTTACGTGCAGCAGTTCTTTGCGGAGAAGGTGCTGTTCAACGTGCTGACCCAGGTCGGGGAGGACTACAACAATTCGGCGAGCCCGTATTACCAGAAGTACGCACGCGGCTACGAAGCGCTGAACACGCTGTTCCCCGCATCACTCGGCTACACGGCGAACAACCTCGGTGGCGGCAGCAACGGTGCGAACAAGCAGATGAGCACCGGCAACCTCGACATGCGCAGCACGACGATCCAGACGCAGCAAGGCGGCAACATCTCGATCCTCGGGCCGGGCGGGCAGGCGCTGGTGGGCAGCACGTCGGCGCCGCCGCAAATCGTCGACGGCCAAGGGAACGTCATCGCCGGCCCGGGCACGATGGGCATCCTGACGTTCGAGAAGGGCGACGTGAACATCTTCACCGACCAGAGCCTGCTGCTCGCGCAAAGCCGCGTGTTCACCGAGCAGGGCGGCGACATGACGATCTGGAGTTCGAACGGCGACATCAACGCGGGCAAGGGTTCGAAGTCGTCGGCCGACACGCCCGCGCCGCAGTATGTGTGCGATGCGAACCACTACTGCACGGTCGACGCGCGCGGCGAGGTGACGGGTGCGGGCATCGCGACGCTGCAGTCGGTGCCGGGCGTGCTGCCGGGCACGGTGAACCTGATCGCGCCGCGCGGCACGGTGGATGCGGGCGACGCGGGGATTCGCGCGGGCAACCTGAACGTCGCGGCGCTGCGCGTGGCGAACGCGGACAACATCCAGGTGACCGGCAAGGCGACTGGCATTCCGATGGTGCAGGCGGTGAATACGGGGGCGCTGACCGCGGCGAGTTCCGCGGCATCGGCAGCGAGCCAGATGGCGCAGGACATCGCAAGGAACAACGCGTCTGGCGGCAGCCAGCGGCGCTGGACGATCTCGGTGCAGGTCGAGGGCTTCGGGGAGCAGGGCGGCGACGACAAGCGGCGAGGCCGCGGCACGCAGCAGCTCGGCTACGACGCTTCCAGTGCGGTTGCCGTCCTCGGGGTGGGTGCAGTGGGCGACGCACAGCGCACGTTCCTGAATCCGGGCGAGCAGGCGAAGCTGGGCAGAACGATCAAGGTCGGCAGGCTCTGATGCGGGTTTGCGTCGCCGGATCCGTCTTGTGCGTATGGCGGCATTTCCGCGCGTGCGAAGAGAGCGAAGAGAGGTGAACGATGCGCAAGACCCTGGAAACGATCACCCCGCTCACGGACGCGGATCTGGCGGTATTCGACAGGATGAGGCGGTGGCTGCTCGCGCCGCTCGATGACGGCCACGAATTCCTGTACGACAGCATCAGGGGAAAGCTGCTGATCGTCCAGGCGGTCCTGCAGGCCAAACGCTTCGGTCCGCACAACGTACTCGAGCTGCAGGCGCTCGGCGTTGCGTTCGGCGATGCGCTCGCGCAGCAGCTGGATCTCACCTGGATGATTTCCGACAGCATCCAGTTCGGAAGGCGACCGGTACTCAACCTGCCGGGTACCAGCCTCGCGATCGGCGCCTTTACGGCGATCCAGAAACGCGTCGTGCAAGGCGAGCCGGTCGACGTGCGTGCGCTGTTCGACGCATTCTGCGATTCGACGGAGCGGCTGATCCGGCCCAGGCGATCGCTTTGGGGGCGCCTGTTCGGGGAGCGGCTCGCCTGATTGAAACGGCTTTGGCGAACGCAACCGGTGGGCGCAGCGGCATCCAGGCGACGGAGAATCCTGACTTGTCGCTGACACATCCCGTTTCTACGATACGGCGTCCATGCCGCGCTTCGACGCTTGCGAAGCGCCGTACTTTCTTACCGGTTTCCGAACATGACAGGCTCCCGGGCGTCGGCCGGTGCTCTGGCGCTCACCACGTGTGTCGTACTGTGGGGCGCCGTGACGATTCAACGTGCGCACGCGCAGGATGCCGGTGGCGCACCCTCCCGATCTGTCGCGACGCTTCATTTCGATCTGCCGGCGCAATCGCTCGGTTCCGCGCTGGAAACATACAGCCGCGTCACGAAGACGTCCGTTCTCGTGGACAACGAATTGCTCGCACGCCGGGTCAGCAAGCCGGTAACGGGCGAATTTTCCAGATCCGACGCGTTGAGACGGCTCCTTGACGGCACAGGCCTGAGCATGAACTTCACCAGCGAGAATGCGGCAGTGATCGTCGGAGCGCCCGCGGCGGTGGAGCCCGCGACGACATCCACTTCATCGGGCGGCTCCGCCGTCGAGTCGATTGACGGCATCAATGGCAACGTGGGCTACGCGATCATGGTGCAGGCGCGCCTGACGGAGGCGCTGTGCGCGTCGCCGGAAACCCGGCCCGGCAACTATCGGCTCGTCGTGCAGATGCGTATCGACGACTCGGGTGCGGTGAGCGCGTCGAAGCTGGTGGGTTCGACCGGCGAGCCGGCGCGGGATGCCGCGATCGGGCGCGCGGTCCGCAGCCTGGTGCTGGATTCGGGGCCGCCGACGGGCTTGCCGCAACCGGTGACGATCCTGCTGCGTCCCATTGGCGGTGCTGTCGTGTCCCATTGCTCGCTGTCCGGCGAACGGGGGTGACGGCGGTGTCGGAACAGATGCGCAGCCTGCTGATGAACCTGCTCGTTTCGCGTTATGCGACGCTCCGCAAACGGCTCGAATTCTTTCTCGGATCGCGAGACAAGGCGGCCGACGCGCTGCAGGAAACGTGGGTCCGCCTGGAGACGCTGCCCAAGGTCGGCACGGTGTCCAATGCGGATGCGTACCTGCTGCGCATGGCCGTCAACATCTCGGTCGACCAGCATCGCAAGGAGCATCGCGAAACGCCGCTCGAGGAAGCGCAGATCGACGCGCTGTTCGAAGCCGAGGACGAACTGGCGGACCCCGCGCGCATCCTGGAAGGCAGGCGGAAGGTCGACGCGCTGATCGAGATCGTGGAGGGGCTCACGCCGCGCCGCCAGGAGATCCTGCTCGCTGCCCGGGTCGACGGCCTGCTGAATACGGAGATCGCGCAGCGCATGGGGATTTCGCTGAGGCTGGTCGAGAAGGAACTGAGCGAAGCACTGAAGCATTGCAACCATCGCCTGTTGGGGATGTCCACCTCAGGGTCCACAAAGGGGCGGCGCAAATTTTGAAGACAGGCACGATGGGCAATCCGCAACCGTTTGATCAAGAGATCGAGGCGCAGGCGCGTGCGTGGCTCGTACGGATGCGTTCGGGCCATGCGACGGCCGAGGACGCGCAAGCGTTCCGGAGCTGGTGCGCAGCGCACCCCGAGCATGCGCGCATGGCCAGCGCGATCGGCGATACGTGGAACGCATTGCAGGCCGCCGGCGCGGAGGTGCGGGCAAGACGAGCGGCGGCGTCCGGGGCCACGCGTGCTTCGTCGCGCGCCACCGTGCGTGGCGGACGGCGCGCGTTCGTCGGTTTTGCGGTGGCGGCGGGCGCATCGTGGCTGGCCTTGCGGCCGCCACTGGGGATGTGGCCGGCGTTGGGCGACCTGATGGCCGATTACCACACCGGCACGGGCGAACAGCGCGAGGTAGTGCTCGAGAATCGCGTGATCGTTCAGATGAACACGCAAACGCGGATCAATCTCGTGTCGGACCGGATCGACGGCCACGCGCAACGCAGCGTCAGGCTGCTCAGCGGAGAGGCGGAGATCATTGCCGAAGGGGCAGACGCCGCGCGCGCTTCGCGTTCGGCCTCAGTCACGGTCCTGGCCGGCCCCGCACGGTTGCGCGCGGCCGTCGCGCGTTTCGACGTCCGGCATACGGGAGAGGAAGTCTGCGTCACCTGCATCGCGGGTACGGTCAGCGTCGAGCATCCGCGTCGGTCGGTAACGTTGTCCGAGGGACAGCAGCTGACCTATGGCGATCGCGCGCTGCATCTCGACACGCGGGTGGATACCAGCACCGTGACCGCGTGGCGCCAGCGGATGCTCGTGTTCAGGGCGGTGCCGCTCGCGCAGGTCGTCGACGAGATCAACCGCTATCGGCCCGGCAAGATCGTGTTGCGCAATGCGGATCTGGGCACGCGTCTGGTGCAGGCGTCGTTTTCCATCGACACGCTGAACGATGCGGGCGCGATGATCGCCCGGATTTCCGGTGCGCGTGTGACGAACCTGCCGGGGAATATCGTACTGCTCGGTTAGAGCTGGTTCGAGTTGGCCTCGGGAGGGGGCCAGCCGGGTGACCGCAATTTCGGCGTGCGGGATTCGGAGAGTTCTTCCGTCTTTGGTCATGACGCCCTCTCTTGCTCCGATTCGTTCCCGCGACAATGGCCCGGTACCGCCGCGATGGCAGGTACACGCGGCCTGTCACGTCAGTGACGTCTCATCGAAACTTCAATTCCGTCCATCCGCTTGCGTGATGCGCCGAGGCGCCGTCGGCAGCGATTCCGTTCGTCTTCGTTATCCAGCATCGGGAGAAGCGCATGAGCGCTCGTAATCTCGCATCGTCCAGCTTGACCCACAAACAGATCGGGCATGGCGTTCCACGACTGAGCCCCGTGTATCAGGCGATCGTGTTGATGATGGCGGTGGGCGTATCCGTGCACGCGCACGCGGCCGGCATCATGAATCTCGGGCAGGCGACGGCCCGTGCGTCGGGTGGCGGCGCGGGCGGCGTTGGTGGTGTGCCGGGCGTGCCGAACCTCGGCGTGTCGGCGCAGCAGGCGCTGCAGGCGAGCCAGCCGTCGATCCGCAACCTCGGGCATGCGGCGCAGGCGGTTGCCGCGCAGATCGCCGCGCAGCAGAGTGCGGCGGCTGCGGTCGCCGGGTTGCCGTCGACGGTGCCGAACGGGCTCGTGCCGGGCGGGTTGCAAGTGGCGCCGGGCATCACCTTCGTAACGAACGACAAAGGCGACCGGGTCAGCCAGAACACCGACGCGACCAATCCGCTGCTGTGGGTCAACGCAAACGAGCCGCAGCAGACGATCGACAGCAGCGGCCACGTGAACGTCGACGTGAAGCAGACCGGGCAGAACGCGGTGCTGACATGGGAGACGATGAACGTCGGCCGGCAGACGACGCTGAATTTCGATCAGTCGGCGGGCAAGCAGACGAACGGCGCGAACAACTGGGCAGTGCTGAACCGGATCAACGATCCGAGCGGTCGGCCGAGCCAGATTCTCGGCAGCGTCAACGCGCAGGGCGCGGTGTATGTGATCAACCGCAACGGCGTGCTGTTCGGCGCGGGTTCGCAGGTGAACGTGCATTCGCTGGTTGCATCGTCGCTGAACCTGCTCGACATGAAGAACCAGCCGATGCCGACGCCCGACGGGATCGCCGCGAGCAACCAGCAGTTCCTGAGCCTGCCGGTCGGCACGACGGGCGGGCTCGCGTATCCGGAGTCGGGCAGTTCGTCCGGGGTGCAGGGGGATGCCGGGGTACCGAACGAAGTGCTGGGCCTCGGCAACCGGGCGAACATTGTTGGCGCGTACCAGGCGCCGGGCGACATCACGATCGAGCCGGGCGCATCGATCACGACGCACACCAACGGCACGGTCAGCGACGGCGGCTTCGTGCTGGTTGCGGCGCCGAACGTGACGAACGGCGGCAGCATCACGGCGACGGCAGGACAGGTCGTGCTCGCGGCGGGCGTGGGTGTCAGTCTCAGGCCCAACGCGTTCGGCGCGAACAATCCGCAGATATTGCTGCCGGAGTTGAGCGGAAAGATCCTCACGACGGATCCGCAAAGCGGTGCATCAATCGACATCACGCCGACCGGCACGTTGACCAATACGGGCATCGTGCAGGCCGCGCGCGGCAACGTGAACCTGCTGGGCAGCCGCGTCGCGCAGAACGGCGTCGTGGGGGTGACGACGAGCGTGAACACGCCGGGCACGATCACGATCTCGACCGTCGACGAGTACGACTCGAACGATCCATTGGGTAACGGGTATCCGGGACAAGGGCGGGCGACGGGTGGGGTCGGCGGTGCGGACGGCGCACACAGGTCAGGTTTGCTAAGTTTCGGGCCGGAGTCGGTGACGACGGTGCTGCCGGACGACAACGGACAGACGGCGACATCGACGCCGGGGACGGTGTTCACGCCGGGCAGCATCGCGATGACGTCGGGCGCGGTGTGGTTCCAGGGCGGTTCGCTGGTCGAGGCGCCGGGTTCGCGCGTGACGGTGGCCGCGTTGTCACCGGCGATCACGAGCTATAGCGCCGACGTCAAGCAGAATGCGGCGCCGGGCCGGATCTATCTGGACAACGGCGCGACGATCGACGTGTCGGGTCTCGCGAACGTGCAGGCGTCGATTTCGCAGACGCTCGTCACGATCGGCCGGATCGGCCAGAACGAACTGGCCGATTCACCGCTGCTGCGCGACGGCTTCCTGTTTGGCTTGAAGGGCGTGGTGGTCGACAGCACGCTGACGGGCACGCGCAGCGACGGCGTGCAGTGGGTCGGCAGTCCGGTTCTGAACCTGTCGGGGTATGTGAACCTGATTCCGCGCACGGTCGACCAGCTGATGACGAACGGCGGCACGATCATCCTGTCGGGCAACGAGGTGATGACGGCCGCCGGTTCGTCGATGAACCTGAACGGCGGCTACGTGCATTACGACGGCGGGATGGTCAACACGACACGGCTCGTCGATGCGAACGGCGCGATCGTGCCGATCGGGCAGGCGAATCCGTACGACACTTACGTCGGCATTGCCGGCGAGTTCACCGAATCGCATCCGCGCTGGGGCGTGACGAAGTCGTGGTACAACCCGCTGCAAACGGGGGGCGTGTACCAGGGCGACTACATCGTCGGCGGCAACGCAGGCACGCTCGATCTCTTCGCGACCTCGGCGCTGGTGCTCGACGGCGATATCCGCGCGCAGGCATTCGGCGGATCGAAGCAGATGCAGGGCAACAGTCTGCCGTCGGGTGGCACGTTCAACCTCGGCGTCGATCCGAAGCTCGGCAGCGGGGCGCTGAACAGTCCGACATTCAACGGAAACGGGACCGACTCCGCGCCGTCCGGCGTCCTGGGGCTCACGATCCTGCAGGACCAGGCGCCGCAACTGGACGAACTGGCGTCGGGCTTTTCGATCGCTACGCCGCTCGACAAGAACGCGATGCAACAGCTTGCGAGCACCGATCCGCGCAATGTGCTGACGACGATGGTCGTGCCGGTCGCAACGCTCAACAACGGCGGCTTCGCGAACCTGAGCGTGACGCAGGACAAGACCGGCGGCAAAGGCATCGTGGTCGCGCAAGGTACGGCGCTGAACCTGCAGCCGGGCGGTTCCATTACGTTCAACAGTGCGTCGGGCGGCACGGACGTCAACGTCGCGGGGCAGTTGTCCGCGCCGTCGGGCACGATTTCGATCGCGAGCGGCGGGAACGTCGTGGTGGGGCCGCAAGGCGTGATCAGCGCCGCCGGCCAATGGGTGAACAACGACGTGCGGGTGCTGCCGGGCACGACGCCCGGCAACAGCCAGTTCATCAACGGTGGCAGCATCACGCTGTCGGCGAGCGAGGGCTCGATCGGCAGGAATGGCGTCGTCACCGATACGACCGGCTCGATCGTGCTGCAGCCGGGCAGCGTGCTGGACGTGTCGGGCGGCGGCGAGGTGCTCGCTAACGGCCAGTTGCTGATGCAGAACGGCGTGCCGATGGGGCGGGCCGGCAATGTGTCGCTGAGCACGTACACGGCGGCGTCGGGCATGCAATATGGGCACCCTGGCAGTTACAGCATTGACTTGCCCACCGCGCAGCCGACGGCCGGCATGCTCGCGCTGGGTGGCACGATCCTGAGCGAAGGCTTCTCCGGCGGCGGCACGTTGTCGCTGCAGGCGCTCGGCTTCCGGATCGGTGGCGATCCGTCGGCCGCGTCGCCGTGGGACGTGGTTTTGCCCGCGAGCTTCTTCTCGCAGCACGGCTTCGGCAAGTACGTGCTGAACGCGTACTACGACACGACGGTGGCGCCCGGCACGTCGATCGTGCTGACGCAGCAGAACCGCCTCCCGGACGTGCTGGCGCTGCAGCAGACGGGCACGGGCACGAACCTGTCGACGGCGGGCCTGACGACGAGCGGCCAGCTCGACGCATATCACCGGCAGGCGACGAGCCTCGTGCTGACGGGCGGCAACTACGTGTCGTGGGTCGGGCCGTCCAACAAGGCGCCGTCGTATCCGGGCGTGACCGGCGCAGTCACGCTGTCGGCTGGCGCGTCGATCCAGGCGGATGCCGGTGCGAGCATTGGCTTCGGTTCTCCGACGCAGGTGACCGTGCTCGGTTCCGTCTACGCGCCCGGCGGTTCGATCACGCTGAGCGCGGACGGCGGGGGCACTTTTGCACCGACGGGGCAGCTCAACGTCGGCTTCACGAGCCCGAGTCAGTCGGTCTGGCTCGGCACGGGCGCGGCGCTCGACGTATCGGGTGTCGCATTGACCAATCCGCTCGCGGCGCCGGTCAGGATGGACGGTGCGACCGTCGTGCCGACCACCGGCAAGGTGTTGCCGGGCGGTTCGGTGACGCTGTCGAGCGATACGGGCTATGTCGTCGCGCAGGCCGGCTCGAAGATCGACGTGTCGGGTACGTCGGCGCACTTCGACCAGTTGCAGGCGAACGGCACGTACGCATCGCAACCGGTGTGGAGCGATGCGGGTGCGATCACGCTGTTGGCGGCGAACGGCCTGTTCGCGGATGCGACGCTCGCGGCGCATCCGGGCGCCGCACAGGCGCGCGGCGGCACGCTGACGATCCGGCCGAGCCAGAACGACGGTTCGACGGGCACGGCGCTCGTCGTGCGGCAGGACGGAATGCTCGTGCCCGCGGGCGTCGCGCCGGGGCAGAGCTTCGCGACGGCGATCGATCCGACAACCGGCTTGCCGATCGGGCAGACGAGCGGTGTCATCCAGTTTGCGGCCGACCGGCTGAACGGATCCGGTATCGCGAATCTCGTGCTCGGCAGCAGCATGC
This sequence comes from Burkholderia sp. Ac-20353, assembly GCF_017104785.1. Taxonomy (NCBI): domain Bacteria; kingdom Pseudomonadati; phylum Pseudomonadota; class Betaproteobacteria; order Burkholderiales; family Burkholderiaceae; genus Burkholderia; species Burkholderia sp. Ac-20353. The sequence goes on from NZ_JAAGPL010000069.1 coordinate 16,644, forward strand.
CACCCAATCTTTCCAACGTGCAGGCAACCCCGCTCCTGTTCGCGGGCGATGTCACGCTGTCGTTGCCGGAATCCGTGACGTTGAATGCCGGGCGCGTTGCGGCCATCGGCATGGGGCAATTGTCGTCACTGCTGTCGACGCCTGCGCGCAGGGCGGACGGGACGCTCGCGGCCGCCGTCGATGGCTTGCTCGCGAAGCCGCAGCCATCGCTCGGCTCAACGGTCGAGATCGATGCGCCGTATGTTGCGATCTCGGGGCCCGTCATCCGGTCGCAGTCGTCGGCGTTCAAGCCCGTCGCTGCGCTGTCCGATGCGACGCTGAACGTGAATGCATCGTTCATCGATCTGCAGAACCAGTTCCAGCTCAACAATTTCGGTCACGCGAATCTCACGAGCCGCGGCGACATCCGCCTGAGCTCGACGAACGCCAGCCAGTCCCTGGCGGTGGGCCTGGCGCCGGGAATGCTTTATACGCCAGGCGACCTGACGTTCAAGGCGGCGGATCTGTATCCGGCGACCGGCAGCACGTTCATCGTCGATGCGGTCGGGCCGGCCGATCCGGTTACTGGCACACCCGCACCGACGACGGTCACGTTCGCGTCGAACGGCGCGTCCGCCACGCCGTTGTCGGCGGGCGGCACGTTGCTGGTGGACGCGACGAACATCGTGCAGGGCGGCACGGTGCGCGCACCGTCGGGCACGCTCGTGTTCGGCGTCGGCGATCCGACGAACGCAGCGACGCTGGCGCAGTTCAACAGCTTGCCGCTGGTCGCGACCGATTCGGTGCAGTTCGCGAACGGCAGCGTGACGTCGGTTTCGAACGGCAGATCGATCATTCCTTATGGCACGACGATCGACGGTGTCGAGTGGCAGTTCAATCCGCTCGCGGGTACGGCGACGCCCGACCTGAGCGCACCGCCGGCGAAGTTCATTGGCGTGAACGGCAGCCGCGTCGCACTCGACCAGGGCGCGACGATCGATTTGTCGGGTGGCGGCAACCTGCGGGCGGCCGAGTGGGTGCCGGGCACGGGTGGCACGCGCGACGTGCTGTCGCAGTACAACATCAGCTACGCGAGCGGCAAGGGCGAGACGGCCGTGCCGATCAATGTGGGCGCGGGGAGCGTGTACGCGATCGTGCCGGGCGCGCAGTCGCCAGTCGCCGCGTACGATCCGGTGTTCGCGCAGATGGTCCAGCCGGCGGTCGCCGAGAACGGCACGGCGACGACCACGATCGCGACGCTCGGCGTCGGCCAGGCGGGTGTCAACGACGCGATCGGCAAGGCCGTCTACCTGTCCGGCGTGCCGGGCCTCGCAGCCGGCTACTACACGCTGTTGCCGGGCAAGTACGCGACGCTGCCGGGGGCCTATCGGGTGACGGTGTCGAGCGCGACGGGCAACGTCGCGCCGGGCGCGAGCCAGGTGCTGCCGGACGGCACGGTCGTGACGTCCGGGTACTTCGCCGACGCGATCACGGGCAGCCGCAGTGCGACGCCGACGCTGTTCAACGTGCAGTCAGGGCCGGTGTGGCAGCAGTCCTCGCAGTACACGCTGAAGGACGCCAACCGCTTCTTCACGGGGCTTGCCGCGAGCAAGGGGAACGTAACCCCGCCGTTGCCGATGGACGGTGGTCAACTGGTGCTGGCCGCGACGAAGGCGCTGGCGCTTGGCGCGACGCTGAACACGGCGGCCGCTACAGGTGGTGCACCGGCGGAAGTCGATATCGCGTCGCAGGACATCCAGATCACCGGCAATGGCGCGCCGGCGCTGGCCGGCTATCTGCAGATCAGTGGTGATGCGCTCGATTCGCTGAACGCAGGCAGTCTGCTGATCGGCGGCACGCGCGCGGCGACCACGAACGGTGTCACGATCACGCCGATCGCGAACAGCGTGGTGGTGTCGAACGACGGCAACACGTCGCTGAAGGGTCCGGAAATCCTGCTGGTCACGAAGACCGATGCGAGCGGCACGGATATCAATGCAGCGAACGGGCTGCGCGTCGATGCGGGCGCGTCGATTGCGGCAACGGGCGATTACCCGGCCGCACAGGACCAACCGATCACGATTGCGGGCGACGGCGCGCTGCTGCGCGTGTCGAACGGCGCGATGGCGCCGCTCAAGCGGACGGGCGGCACGGGTACAGGACTGCTGACGGTTGGCGCGGGTGCGACGCTCACGGGCGGGCAGGCGCTCACGCTCGATTCGTCCGGAAACCTGAAGATCGATCCGACTGCGCTGCTGTCGGCGAAGGCAATCACGGCGGATGGCTCGGCGATCACGTTCACGAGCGCGAATGGCGCGGCTGCGGCAAACCTGCCGGGCTTCGTGATCGATCCGGCGGGCTTGGCTCAGTTCGCGAACGCGCAACAGGTGACGCTGCGCAGCTATGGCGCAATCGGCTTCATCGGCGACGTGAACGCGATGTTCGGCAATAGCGTCGATCTGAGCGCGGGCACGTTCACGAGCGACGGCGGGCATGTGACGCTGAACGCGCCGCAGATCGCGTTCACGAACGAGACGGGGGCGTCGAACGCAACGGCTGTGCCGGGCAACGGCACGTTGACTGTGAACGCGAAGGAAATCGACTTCGGCACCGGCACGAAGACGGTGAGCGGATTCGGGAGCGTGTCGATGACCGCGACGAGTGGGATCGTCGGTCAGAACACGGGCACGTTCGACTTCGGCGCGCTGCCGGTGACACTCGCAGCGCCCGTGTATCTGGCCGACACGAGTTCGGCATCGACGGTGAAGACGACCGGCGCGCTGACGCTGAATGGCGCGACCGGCACCGCATTGACGAAGACGCCGGTGGGTGGCGCATTCAGCTTCGTCGGCGGCACGCTCGCCGACAACGGCGCGACGCTTGCCGCGCCGGCCGGCAACCTGAGCCTGGAAGCGACGAGCGGAAACCTGACGATCGGCAGCGGCTCGACGGTGAGCGCGGCCGGCGTATCGAAGCAGTTCTTCGATGTGACGAAATACGCGCCGGGCGGCGCGATCACGCTGACGGCCGACAAAGGCACGGTGGACGTGCAATCGGGCTCAACGCTCGACTTCTCGGGCGCGAACGGCGGCGGCGCCGCCGGCAGCCTCACGCTGTCGGCGCCGCAACAGGTGGTAAACCTGAACGGCACGATCAAGGGCGGTGCGGCGAACGGCTACACGGGTGGCGCGCTGTCGCTCGACACGGGCGGTGCCGCCAACCTGGACAGTCTGGCGACGACGCTCGCTTCGAGTGGCGTGAACAGTGCGATCACGGTTCATACCAAGGCGGGCAACCTGACGCTGTCGCCGGGCAATACGCTGACTGCGCATACGGTATCGTTGATCGCCGATGGCGGTACCGGCAAGCAGGTCGACACGACTGACGGCAATGTGACGATTCTCGGGACGATCAATGCGTCGGGCGTGGCGGGCGGCACGATCCGGCTCTACGGCAAGAGCGGTGTCGACGTCGAGGGGACGCTCAGCGCAATTGCGACGACGGACGGTGGCAAGACGATCAATCCGTGGCAGCGCGGGGGCAAGGTCGAAATCGGCACGAGTGCGGTGTTTGATCCAACGATCGTCGATCCGGTGACACACGAGTCGATCGCGATCAATCCGACCTACGGCTACGAGAATATCGAGCAAGCCAACGCGGGCCGGATCATGCTGGGCTCGCACGCACTGATCGACGTGTCGGGCGGCACCGCGGGCGGGCTGTCGGGCGGCACGGTGAATTTCCGTGCGTCGCTGCTGATGGACGGCTCGGTCAACGTCACATTGAATTCGCCGTCGGAGCCGAAGTACGGCATCAAGGGCTCGCGCGCGACGACACTCGAAGCATACGCGGTGTGGAGCACGACCGATGCGAGCACCGGCGCGAAGCACTTCGACGGCATCATCGATCCCGCCGGCTGGTATGACGGCGGCGGGCACCTGCTGGCCGGTACGTTCACGGCACAGAGCACGTCGAGCACACCGGCGACGTTCACGTTCACGCCGGACGGGACTGGTGGTGGAACCGTGAAAAACGACGTGACGGGTGCGACGGCGACGGTGACGCAGGCGCAACTGCGAAGCGGCGATGCCGCGATCGGCTTCGGCGGGTTGCAGAGCATGTTTTTCGCGCCAGTCTCCGGTGGCGCGAACGCGGATCACCAGACGTTCTACGGATACCAGGGCGGCGATGCGACGAAAGCGGTGCCCGGGACACTGATGGGCTTTGTGAAGCACGGACTCGATTCGATGCCGAATCCGTTCGACGGCTCGGGGATTGCGAATGCGCGCGTGGTGCCGGGCATCGAACTGGACAATCCGGGCACGGCGATCAACAGCGGCAACATCGACGTGCTGACGAACTGGAACCTCGGTGCGGGCGCGTCGCAGGCGGATCCGGCGTTCCGGTTCCACGGCCAGGCGCCGGTCGTGACGCTGCGAGCGGAGAGCAACATAGACGTCAAAGCGAGCCTGACGGACGGGTTCTTCCAGATCGACAATCCTGTCGGAAGCAGCATCGTTGCGCCGAAACCCGTGCCGTCTACCTACAACGCTGCGAACTACGCGTGGTCGACGCAGACATTCGGCCCTTTCGGGTATGTTCTGTCGAACTACGGCTATGTCGGCCTGACCAGCCCGTACAACTGGAAGTCGGGCAATAGCGACGAGATCGCCCAGTATTACGGGATGTATATGCAGTACACGCAGTACCTGATGTCGAAGCTTTCGAACGGTGCGTGGGCTTTCATGTTCGCGGACCTCCGTCACCAGAATGCGCCGGTCGCACCCGGGCAGCCGGTCCTGTCGCTGAATGCCCCCACCGTAGCCGAGGAACAAGTCGACGCGACATGGTATCCGCGGTATCTCGCGCAGTACCAGTCCTATGTCAAGGATGTGATCGCATGGCAGGCGAGCAATTCCAGCGTCATCGCGCATGTCGACCAGCTCCAGGCACCGCCCGCCGTCCTGGTTCAGCCCATTGCCGGCGATATTACGATCCGGCCGCCGCAGACCGACAATACGCCGGCGCCGGTAGCCGCGGCGGCAAATGCACTTCCGGTGCTCTCCGCGAGCCTCGTACGAGGCGACAGTTCGTCATACCGGGTCGTTGCCGGAGCCGACCTGACGAGCACGAACCCGCTCGGGGTGAAGCCGTCGTCCAGCAGTAGCGGCAGCGTGACCCTGGACGGTCATTTCGAGTACGACAACTCGACCAACCCGAACATCAGCAATCCGAATGGCAAGGCGGTGGTGGTCCCGACGATGATACGGACCGGTGCCGGATCCATCGATGTCGCCGCCGCCAACAACGTATCGCTGTTCGATCCGGCAAGCACCCAGGACCCTCAAGCGACGGTCATCCCCGGCGTCATCTATACGGCTGGCGTACCGTCGTCGAGTGCGCCGCCATCCGCGAGCGGAACGACGACAATCGTGCAGGGCGGTGCCGCGCCGTGGCCCAATATCTTTGTCACGTCGCCCGTCAATCCGGAGGCCGCCGGCGACATTTCGATCCGCGCGCAGGGCAATATCAGCGGTCTCGAAAACGTGATCGACACGAACGGCACGATCTCGGGGCAAATGGGGACGCCAATCGGCCAGTTCTGGTGGCAGTGGATGCAGATCACGGGGAAGCCCACCGCGATCGCTACTTCAAAGGGCCTCAAGCTAGTGCCGCTCAACCGTACCTCGATCGACTTCGGCGCATTCGACCAGGGCGTCATGAGCGTGGGCGGCAACGTGTCGGTCGACGCGGGCGGCAGCATCGTCGATCTGGCCGTCTCGCTGCCCACGACCTGGTACAAGGACAGCAACGACGTGCCGGTGACGGTCGGTGGTGGCAATCTGACTGTACGGGCGGGAGGCGACATCCTGAGTGGCGACTACTTCGTCGCGAAAGGAACGGGCGCGATCACGGCAGGCGGCCGCATCGGGTCCGATGTCTTTGTTCCTTCGTTGATCGTTGCGCAGCCGCCGACGCCTGTCTCGACCCTGCTCGCGACACAAGATGGCATCCTGAACGTCAGCGCCCGTCAGGGTGCTGACATCGGCGGTGTGTTCAATCCGTCCTACATGACGCGCGGTGCACTGTCCCTCAACTACCTCCAGTACGCAGACGCACAGGGATATACGGCAAATTCCGCAGTGAATGTCACGGCGACGACAGGCGACGTGGTACTGGGCTCGGTGTATCCGAAAGACGCGATTGGCGGGGGGTACACCAACACCAAGGACCTCGGCACCTTCGACTTGTCGTTCGTTCTTCCTGCAACGGTGAACGTGACAGCGCTTGCTGGCGGCATCACAGTCGAATCGAGTGGTGAGCTTTATCCGTCCGCGTCCGGCAACCTGAGTCTGATCGCGGATCAATCGATCGACTTTGCGGTCAAGGGGACGGCGAAGTCGCCAAACGGCGACCTGCCGATATTCGGCATGTTCGACATGGATCCATCGCTGATGCCATCGGCAGCGAATCCGCAAGCCGCATTTGCGCTGTCCAGCGAAACCACGCTGGGCGCGCATACCGCGGCGCTGCACGCCGACGATACGACGCCGGTGCGCATCTACAGCCTGAACGGTGACATCGTGAACGGAACCTTGCTGACGACCGGAAGCAGTGCAGGCTTCTACGACAGGCTCACCAAGCTGTCGTTCGACAAGCCGACGCTGATTCAGGCAGGGCGGGACATCGTCAACCTGGCGTTCCTGGGGCAGAACCTGCGCCAATCGGACGTCACGCGCATCGTGGCGGGGCGCGACGTCTACGATGCGTCATACGTCGGCCTGAGTGCGGTCGTGCCCGCACTGGTGCTCGGCGGCCCCGGCACGTTCGACATCGAGGCCGGCCGGAACATCGGCCCGTTGACCAACCAGCAGCTGGTGAAGGATTCCAGGACGCTTACCGGTATCGACGCAATCGGCAATGCGAACAACCCGTACCTGCCGCATGAAAGCGCGAACGTCAACGTGCTGTTCGGCGTGGGGCCCGGCGTCGATCTGTCGGGGTTCGTCTCCACCTATATCGCGCCGGGCAGCTCGGTCGCGGGCGTGCCGAGCGCGACGCCGGCGTTGGTCGCGTTCATGAAGGAATACGACGCGGGGCAGATCGTCGATACGGGGTTGGCGCAGGACAAGCAGGACGCGCTGGCGAAGTTTGACAAAATGACGGCCGACGATGCGTGGAAGCAGTTCCAGGCGTTGCCTTCGTACGTGCAGCAATTCTTTGCGGAAAAGGTGCTGTTCAATGTACTGACCCAGGTCGGCGAGGACTACAACAATGCCGCGAGCCCGTATTACGGGAAGTACGCGCGCGGTTACGAGGCGCTCAACACGATGTTCCCCGCATCGCTCGGCTATACGGCGAACAATCTCGGCGGCGGCAGCAACGGTGCGAACAAGCAGGTGAGCACCGGCAATCTCGACATGCGCAGCACGACGATCCAGACGCAGCAAGGCGGCAACATCTCGATCCTCGGGCCGGGCGGGCAACTGCTGGTGGGCAGCACGTCGGCGCCGCCGCAAATCGTCGACAGCCAGGGGAACGTCGCGGCGGGCCCGGGCACGATGGGTATCCTGACGCTGGAGAAAGGCGACGTGAACATCTTCACGGATCAGAGCCTGCTGCTCGCGCAAAGCCGCGTGTTCACCGAGCAGGGCGGCGACATGACGATCTGGAGTTCGAACGGCGACATCAACGCGGGCAAGGGCTCGAAGTCGTCGGCCGATACGCCCGCGCCGAAGTACGTGTGCGATGCGAACCACTATTGCACGGTCGACGCGCGCGGCGCGGTGACGGGCGCGGGCATCGCGACGCTGCAGTCGGTGCCGGGCGTGCCGCCGGGCACGGTGAACCTGATCGCGCCGCGCGGCACGGTGGATGCGGGTGATGCGGGGATCCGCGCAGGCAACCTGAACGTTGCGGCGCTGCGGGTGGCGAATGCGGACAACATTCAGGTGACGGGCAAGGCGACTGGCATTCCGATGGTGGCGGCGGTGAACACGGGGGCGTTGACCGCGGCGAGTTCGGCGGCATCGGCAGCGAGCCAGATGGCGCAGGACATTGCAAGGAACAACGCGTCGGGCGGCAGCCAGCGGCGCTGGACGATCTCGGTACAGGTGGAGGGTTTCGGCGACACCGGGGGCAATGACATCGAGAAACACAAGCGGCGTGCACCGCTGCCGCTCGCCTATCAGGCCACGAGCCCGGTCGATATCGTGGGGTTCGGGGCAATTGGCCAGAATCAGCGTTCGCATCTGACCGCCGCCGAGCAGAGCAAATTGGGAGGCATTTGAACGGGGATCCCCGATTCATATTGGCACGCACGTCACGAACCTCCGGCCAGCGCTGTGCGATTGCGCACGCGGAAAACCGGCCTTCCAGCGATAATGTCCGCATTTGAAATGCTGGAAGGCAGGCGCGTGGCGAATACGGGGGAGACCATGACGATGGAGTCGGGCCGCGCTGCCAAGGACGGCATGCGTGGCAGCGCGGCGATCCGTGCCGGGCGGGGGCGGGCGTCCGCGGTGAAAGGCTTGTCTCGCGCGGCGTGGGCGGCGATGATCTTCGCCACCGCCGCAATAGCCCAGACGACACGCGAGCCGGCCATGATCGCGCCGTCGAAACAGATCGACGGGTTCGCGCTCGAAGCCAATGCGACAGGTTTTTTCGTGAATGATCAGGGCGACATGCTGACGGCGCGACATGTCGTCGAGACGTGCAAGACGCTGTTCGTGATCAAGGATGCACGGGTCGCCCGAGCGACGGTCAAGGCAGTGAGCCGCGATCAGGATCTGGCGGTGATCACGAGCACGCTCCGGCCGTTGCTGGCGGCAAGCTTCGCGACGAGCGGGACCATGAGAGGCGCGCAGCCCGTATTCGCGGCGGGCTACGAAGTGCTGCGGCACATGCCGGACCGGGCGACGGCAATGTACAACGCATTCACGCGCACCGACGCGCGGAGCGACACATCGGGCGAATTCACGCTGATGTCGTCGGCGACCAACGGCGCGAGCGGCTCCCCGGTGCTGGATCAGGCGGGGCTGGTGGTGGGCGTGATTACCGATCGGGCGACGGTGTCCGGCGACGATGCGCGTTCGGTGGCGACGCGCTCAGGCGCGGCGAGCTATGTGATTGCGATCCCGGGCGATCCGATCAAGACATTTCTGAGAACCTCCGGGGTGCCGTTCACGGAATCCGACCAGCCGCAGCTCGAGCCGATGCAGGCACACGCGCCGCGCGCGGCGACGCTGGAGGCGGGCGTGTTGTGCGGTGGCTGACATTGCCGGTTCGCAGTCGTCCGAGAGAATCGCCTAGCGTTGCGTGTCGAACGCAAGCCATGCGTGCAGCACGCTCGCCGGCATGAAAGACAACAGACCGAACGCCACGGTGACAAGTACGGTCCAGAGCGTCGGACCCAGCGGGCCCGTGATTCCGAACGTCACGCCGAGCGGCCCGGCGAACGCCTCCAGTACGCCCGTCATCCACGCCAGCAGCAGGAACAGCGCGCAGCCCACGTGCATGCCGATGCCGAGGTAATGTCGGACGATCTGCGCGGAGCCGGCGAACGGCCGACGATGGTGGCGCTGATTCGTGTGCACGATGGCGATCGCGTTGGTCATCGCGATGATGGCCATCAGCGAAGGCCAGAAGAATGGCTGGTCGCTATGCGGGTTGATCGCAAGCAGCGAGCCGACTACCCAGAAGGGCGGCGCGAGCAGCGTGCCCGTTAGCCAGGACAGGATCTGCCACGCAAGCCACGGCGAACGCCAGCGCGCGGCGCGGAACGTGAGCGAGCACGACGCGCGATGCAACCTGCCACCGGCGTTCGCGGAAGAGCGGACTGGACGTGCGGGACGTACTGGACGTACAGGACGCGCGACGTGCCCCCACCATGCCGCAATCCGTCGCAGGAATATTGAAGCGATTGACATGCGAATTCTCCGGTGCACGGTTGTGGCATCAGGGAGCGAGTAATTGGCGGACGCGACACGCTGCGACGTCGATGCGCGGGTGGCGTCAGGGACGCATGCCACTCACGATTCGCATGAGGTCGACATCTCTATAGCCAAGACGGGTTGGACATGAAAATGCCGCACACGTCGAGGTGTCGACGATGATGGCGCGCGGGCAAACGGAACGGCTAATGGCAGCGGCCTCGCAATTCGGCGAGGTCTTCACGGCGGAGCGAGGGAACGCAGGTTGAAGCCTGGCGCTAGAAATCGGTCGGGCACAGCGGAACACGCTTGCCGTCGGCAGCAAAGCCGCGGTTTGTTACGGCTCGCGAAATTCTGTCGGACTCGCGCTCGAACATCTGTTTCAGGTGCACGCCGCTGGTGTCCGTTGCACCGAGCTTGGCGCGCGCGACCTCGCGGGGAATCTCGAACGCGGTGTAACCCCATCCGAGGTGGTACGCGGAGAACCACAAGTTGCTGTCTTCCGTGATGAAGAGTGCCGTCAGCGATACGCTCGTTTCGTGCATGGTTCGGATTCGCTCATGGATGACACGATGAAATTATCCGGCTTCATCGCAATCGCGCAATATCGATTCACCAGAATCCCCCGCTGAATCAAATGTGTCGGTTCCGTGTCGACGCGAGGCTGCGCTCGCCTCGTTCACCGCGCTGGCAAAAATGGTCCGTAACATTCGTCACACGCGTGTTGCGACCCGCCCGCTAGTCTGATGCAGGAACGAGCTGCCACCCGAAGCAAACGCTTCGAGCGACAGGTGGCGTTGCGTTGTGCAACACGACGAGGGGGCAAAGATGGAGGTTGAGTACCGGCATGACGCAGGGGCAGGCGCGCCCGTGGCCAGCGCGTCCGAGAACCGCAACCGGGCGGCGAACCTGTCGCGCGCACGGGACTGGCACGCAGCCGGCCGGTTCGACGACGCGGCGCGCGAATACGAGGGCGTGCTCGCGAACGAGCCGGATCGCGCGGATGCGTTGCATCTGTTTGGGGTTCTGCAGCATCAGCGCGGCAACACGGCCGACGCGAAACGGCTGATTCGACGGGCCGTGTCGATCGCGCCGGACGCCGGCGCACTATCGGACCTCGGCGTGCTGCTGGCGGCGGATGGCGACTTCGATGCGGCACAGGCGAATTTCGAGGCGGCATTGCAACTCGATCCGCATCATGTGCAGACGCTGGTACGCCGCGGCAACGCGTTGATCGGCATGCGCCGATACGCGGCGGCGCTGGCCGATTACGATCGTGCGCTGGACGTATCGCCGCTGTTGCTGGATGCGCTGTGCAACCGGGGCGCGGCGCTGCGTGCGCTTGGACGGCTTCAGGACGCGCTCGATACGTACGAACGCGCGCTGACCGTCGATCCCCGTTCGTTCGAATCGATGTACAACCTCGGGAACGTGCTGCGGGACTTGCAGCGCCATGCCGAGGCGCTGTTCAACTACGAGCGCGCGCTCGAGTTTGCGCCGAACCATCCGGAGATCCTGTCCGTGAAGGGGCGCACGCTCGTCGATCTCGGACGCCCGAAGGAAGCGCTCGCGAGCTTCAACGAAGCGATCGCGTCGAAGCCGGATTCCGTCGAAGCGCTGTACAACAGCGCTGTCGCGCTGGAGCGGCTCGGGCGCGCGGAAGAAGCGATGCAGCGTTGCGATCGGGTGCTGATGCTCGAGCCGCGTCACGCGAAGGCGTATGCGACCCGCGGCAATGCGCTGCTGAGCCTGAAACGGCACGACGACGCGCTCGCCGACTATACCCGCGCGCTCGACATCGAACCCGGCGCGGTGGACGTGTTGTGCAATCAAGGCACTGCGTTGCGCGAGCTCGAGCGTCATGACGCGGCGTTGCAGAGCTATGACGCCGCGCTCGCCTCCAACACGGAGTTTGCGGAGGCCTGGTGCAATCGCGGCAACGTGTTGCAGGATCTGCATCGTTATGACGCCGCGCTGGCGTCGTTCGACCGGGCGCTCACGATCAATCCGAAGTACGCGATGGCGTGGTTCAACCGGGGCAGCGTGCTGCTCGAGATGCTCAGGTTCGACGACGCGCTGGAGTCCTTCGATCGCGCGATCGCTTTCGAACCAAACTACGTCGACGCGCATTTTGCACAGGGTTTCATCCACTTGCGACGAGGCGACTTCGCGCGCGGATGGCCGAAGTACGAATGGCGGCTGCGCGATCCGAAATCCGAACATCATGACCGCGTGTTTTCCCAACCGCGCTGGACGGGAGGCGAGTCGCTCGATGGCCGCACGATCCTGATTCATGCGGAACAGGGTTTCGGCGACACGATACAGTTCTGCCGCTATGCGGAGCGCCTGGCCGATGCAGGCGCGCAGGTCGTGCTGGAAGTGCAGCCGGCACTTCGCTCGTTGATGGCGTCGCTGCGTGGGCCGGTGCGCGTGATCGCGCGGGGCGAGACGTTGCCGGCCTTCGATTTCCACTGTCCGCTGCTCAGCCTGCCGTTCGCATTCCAGACGGATTTGCCAGCCATTCCGGCCAGCACGCCGTACCTTCACGCGGATGCGGGCCTGATCCAGAAATGGGAAAACACGCTCGGTGCGCGGCGGAGCCTGCGCGTGGGCCTCGCATGGTCCGGCAATCCTGAACACCGCAACGATCGCAACCGTTCGATCGGCCTTGCCGACCTGATGCCGTTGCTCGATCTGGATGTCGAATGGATCAGCCTGCAGAAGGTCGTGCGCGACCGCGACGCGGCGCTGCTCGAACAGAGCCCGATCGACAGCTTCGATGCGGATCTGCGGGATTTTTCGGATACCGCGGCGCTGGTTCGGTCGCTGGACCTGGTCGTTTCGGTCGATACGGCTGTCGCGCATCTGGCCGGTGCGCTCAACCGTCCGGTCTGGATACTCGTGACCCATCTTTCCGAATGGCGCTGGATGAGCGAGCGCAATGACAGTCCGTGGTACCCGAGTGCGAGACTGTTCCGGCAACCCGCTCCGGGACGCTGGCAAGACGTGATCGAATCGGTGCGAGCGGAGATCGCCAGTCTGATCTAGCCGGATCAAAACGGACGCAAAAGCAGGACGCAAAAGCGTCCAGGAGAGAAACAAATGGGGTCTCGGGTGGGTAGCGGTTCGCAGCGCGAAGCGCGTCCGCGGGCGGCGTCGACAGCGGTCGACGGTGCGTTGCAACGCGCGCGTGCGTCTCATGAGCGTGGCGCGCTGCTGGACGCGGAACGAGGGTATCGCGAGGTGCTCGGCGTCGATCCGGATCATGCGGAGGCGTGGCATCTGCTGGGCGTGCTGCACTTTCAGCATGGTCGGATGGGCGAGGCCGATACGGCGATGCGGCGTTCGATCGAGCGGATGCCTTCGGCGCTCGCGCTGGCCAATCATGCGTCGGTGCTCGTCAGTCTCGGCCGCCGGGACGAAGCGCTGACGCGGCTCGATGCCGCGCTTGCGCTCAATCCTGCGCACCTGCGCGCGCTGCTGTTGCGGGCGGGGGTGCTGGCGGATCTGGGGCGTCATGCCGAAGCCGTCGCGGCGTACGACCGTTTGCTTGAGCTCGCGCCGACGCTGATCGAGGCGTTGTGGCGGCGTGCTGCCGCGCTCCAGGCGTTACAGCGTCATGTGGAGGCGCTTGAATCCTGCGATCGGGCGCTGGCGGTCGATCGCAAGTCGTTCGACGCGCATCGGCAGCGTGCGCAGATACTGCGCGAGCTGGGCAGGTTCGACGAGGCGCTCGAGCACTATGCGCGCGCGCTGGCGGTTACGCCGAACAGCGCGGAGATGCTGCTGATGCAGGGGATGACGCTGGCTGATCTCGGTCGGCTCGATCAGGCGCTGGCCAGCCTGAATGAAGCGATTGCGGGGCAGCCGGATTTTGTCGATGCGCTTTACAACAGCGGGGTGATGCTGGAACGTGTCGGCCGTTACGAGGATGCGCTGTCGCGCTGCGATCGCGTGATCGCGCTGGATGCGCGGCACGCGGGGGCGCTTGCCAACCGGGGGAATGCGCTGTTTGGGCTCGCGCGTTATGCGGAGGCGCTGGCGAGCTATGACGCGTCGCTGGACGTTGCGCCCAAATTCGTTGAAGTGCTGTGCAATCGCGCCAGAACGCTGACACGCATGCGGCGTGAGACGGAAGCGCTCGAGAGTTGCGATCGGGCTATCGAGATCAACGATGCTTATGCACTGGCGTGGTTTACGCGCGGTCGCATATTGCAGCGGCTGCACCGCTACGACGGCGCACTCGCCAGCTACGATCGCGTACTCGCGATCGACGTCGCTGACCAGTTGGCCCACTATCAGCGCGGTAATGTGTTGCGTTCGATGATGCGCCACGAAGAAGCGCTGATCGCATACGACCGCGTGGTGGCGCTGGACCCGGAGAACATCGCCGCGAACTTTACGAAGGCGTTCGTTTATCTGCAGATGGGCGATTTCGAGCGGGGATGGCCAGCCTACGAATGGCGCTGGCGCGAAGATCAGGTCGGTGCGCACAAGCGGGCGTTCGCGCAGCCGCTATGGCTCGGGAAAGAAACGATCGATGGCAAGACGATCCTGCTGCACGCGGAACAGGGCCTTGGCGATACGCTGCATTTCTGCCGTTATGCGAAGTTCGTCAAGTCGCTCGGCGCCCGCGTGATCATCGAGGTGCAGGGCGCACTGAAGTCGGTGCTGGCGGATGTCGAGGGTGTCGACGAGGTGGTCGGCTATGGGGAACCGTTGCCGCCGTTCGACGTCCACTGCCCGTTGCTGAGCTTGCCACTCGTGTTCCAAAGCGATCTTGCGTCGATTCCGTCCGAGGTGCCGTACCTGCGGGCACGGCCCGAGAAAATCGAGAAGTGGCAAACCCGGTTGGGCGAGCGGACCCGCGCGCGTGTCGGCATCGCATGGTCGGGCAACCCGAACCACCTGGACGATCACAATCGCTCGATCCTGCTCGAACATCTGTTGCCGTTGCTGACCGACGAGGTCGAGTGGATCAGCATCCAGAAGGTGGTGCGCGACGAGGATCGGCCGGTGCTGGAAGCATCGCGTATCCGGCACTTCGGCGACGAACTCGGATCGTTTTCCGATACGGCCGCACTGATGGAGTGCCTCGACTGCATCGTGAGCGTGGATACGTCGGTCGCCCACCTGGCCGGCGCGTTGGGCAAGCCGTTGTGGATCATGTTGCCGTACCTGCCCGACTGGCGCTGGCTGCTCGATCGCGACGACAGTCCGTGGTACCCAAGCGCACGGCTGTTCAGGCAGTCGCGGGCGGGGGAATGGAGCGACGTGTTCGACCGGATCGGGGCGGCATTGCGGTCCGTGGCGAATGCGGCGCCGGCTGCATTGCCGACGTGAACGGGTGAGCGATGGAGCGCGAAAAGAGGCATGAGGATCGGGCGCGCGGCGGGCGCACTGCGGAATCCAGCGCGGACGTGATGGACGTGACGGGTGGGCGCGCCGCCGTGATGGGTGCGGCGATACGCCATTCGCTGCAAAAAGCGCGAGCGTTGCTTGAGCGTGGCGAGTTCGCGCAGGCGCAGCAGCTCTATCGCGGCGTGCTCGCGATGGACCCGGAGAATACCGAAGCATTGCTGCTGCTCGGCGCGGCCTGCGATCAAAGCGGCGATTGTATCGAGGCGGAACGCCTGATGGCTCGCGCGCTGCGGTCCGAGCGGCGTTACGCATGGGCGTTCGCCAACTACGGCCTGGTGCTCGTCAAGCTCGGGCGCCACGAAGCCGCGCTTGTGCCGCTTCGGGAAGCGCTGCGTCTGGACGGGCGGCATCCAGCCGCGCATGTCAGCCTCGGCAATGCTCTGCTCGGGCTCGAACGCCATGCCGATGCGCAGAAGGCCTATGAGCAGGCGTTGGCGATTTCCCCGGGGCTCGCGGAGGCATGGAGCAACCGGGGCAACGCGTTGCGCGCGCTCGGCCGCCCTGCGGATGCCCTGATCAGCTTCGATCGCGCGCTGGCGATTTCCCAACGCGATTTCGCGACCCATACCAATCGCGGTCACGCGCTGCGCGATCTTGGTCGGCACGACGAGGCGTTGCGCAGTTACCGTCTTGCGCTGGTCATTCGGCCGCGCATGCCCGAGCTTCTGTCGCAGTGCGGGATGATGCTTCTGGCGCTCGGAAACGATGCGCAGGCGCTGACGTTTTTCAACCAGGCGCTCGAGGTGAAACCGGACGACGTCGACATCCTCTACAAAGCCTCTGTTGCGCTTGACCTGCTGCACCGCCATGAGGAATTGCTCGAGCATTGCGATCGCATTCTGTCGCTCGCATCGGATCATGCGGGAGCATGGTTGGGACGGGCGAATGCACTGCACGGATTGCGTCGTCACGCTGAGGCGGCTGACGCCTATGCTCTGGCGCTCACCCATGATCCAAACCTGCTCGCTGCGCTAAGCAACCAAGGGGTGGCGTTGCGGATGCTGGAGCGCTATGCCGATGCCCTGGATAGCTACGACGGCGCCATTGAGCAGATTGGAGCAAATGCGCAACTGCTGATGAGCCGTGGGCATACGTTGCAGAAACTGGGGAGATACGACGACGCGCTCGCGAGCTTTGCAGAGGCGGCCGCTGTCGAGCCGGTCGACGCCAACGGTTGGGCGCTGCGGGGGGCAGCATTGCAGCAACTGTGGCGTTTCGACGACGCAATCGACTGCTACCGTCAGATGCAGTCGTTGGAGCCCACCAAAGGCGCGGGACATCACGAAGAAGCGTACTGCCGTCTGCTGATCGGGGACTTCTCCGAGGGGTGGAAAAAATATGAATACCGCTGGGTGGATGCGGTTGCCGCCCGCTCTCGCCGTCACGCGAACCGGCCGTTCTGGTCGGGGCGGGAGCCGGTTGCCGGCAAGACGATCCTGCTCCATTCGGAGCAGGGCTACGGAGATACGCTGCAGTTTTGCCGCTACGCAAGGCTTGTCGAAGCGCGTGGCGCGAATGTCGTGCTTGAGGTGCCGCCAGCCCTGAAGGAGCTGTTGTCGTCGCTGCAGGGCGTGCCGCAACTTGTCGCAATGGGTGAACCGCTGCCGGCCTTCGACCTGCAGTGTCCTCTGCTGAGCGTACCGCTGGCTTTGGGTACAGATCTGGAAACCATTCCGGGACATACGCCCTATCTGCATGCGGACCTCACGCGTGTGCGCAACTGGCAGCGCCGGCTCGAAGGGCGGGGGGCGTCGGGGCAACTCAAGGTGGGGCTCGCGTGGTCGGGCAATCCCTCGCACAACAACGACGTGAATCGGTCGATCGCGTTGGCGGCGCTCGCGCAACTGTATGGGCAGCGCGCGACGTTTGTCAGTCTGCATCAGCAGGTGCGCGAGCGCGACGCAGCGACGTTTTCGGAAAGCGGCATGCTCCATTTCGGTGCCGATCTGCAGGATTTCGCGGATACGGCGGCATTGATCGCGTGTCTCGATCTGGTCATCTCGGTCGACACGTCGGTGGTGCACCTTGCGGGTGCGCTCGGCAAGCCGGTCTGGGTGTTGTTGCCGCGTGTGCCCGACTGGCGCTGGCTGTTGAAGCGGGAAGACAGTCCATGGTATCCGACGGCGCGGCTGTTCCGCCAGGACAAGCCGGGCGACTGGCCGGCCGTGATCGAGCGTGTCGGGCAGGCGCTGGCGCAGCACATCGATGCAACGAAGGTTTCGGGCTGAAGGCGGCCTGGTGAACAGGGCTGGCTGAATCGTCCGGATTCGGACGGCCCGAAAAGGTACGGACCTTTCCGGACGGCCAAAATCGTTCGTAACACCCGAAACGCATCTGCCACGTCAAGTCCGTACCTTTTGCATATTTGCCGGCCGATTCGGATGGGTGTCGTCGGGGCTGAGTTTACGGGCCGCGCGATGGATGCCTGTCGGATGCGGCGCTCCATTCATTGTGTTCGGGATAGTCAACAATGGCAGCACGTGTGCGCGTACAACGAGCGGTTTTCCACTCACAGGCGGGTTTGCGATCGAACGTCCGGCCGCTGTGTCAGGCAATCGCGTTGATGCTGGCGGCGGTTGTGCCGGCGCACGCGCACGCGGCGGGCATCATGAATCTCGGACAGGCGACGATGCGCGCGTCGGGCGGCGGCGCGGGGGGCGTTGGTGGTCTGCCGGGCGTGCCGAATCTCGGGGTGTCGCCGCAGCAGGCGCTGCAGGCTAGCCAACCTTCGATTCGCAACCTTGGGTATACGGCGCACGCGGTTGCCGCGCAGATTGCCGCGCAGCAGAGTGCGGCCGCTGCTGCGGCGGCGCTGCCGTCGACCGTGCCGAACGGGCTCGCGCCGGGCGGGCTGCAGGTCGCGGCGGGCGCGACGAACGACCCGAACAATCCGGTGCTGTGGTTCAACGCGAATGCGCCGATGCAAAGCGTCGACGCGTCTGGACACGTGAATGTGGACGTGAAGCAGACCGGGCAGAACGCGGTGCTGACGTGGGAGACGATGAACGTCGGGCGGCAGACGACACTCAATTTCGACCAGTCGGCGGGGACGCAGACGAACGGGGCCAACAACTGGGCAGTGCTGAACCGGATCAACGATCCGAGCGGCCGGCCGAGCCAGATTCTGGGGAATATCACTGCGCAAGGGGCGGTGTATGTGATCAACCGCAACGGTGTGCTGTTCGGTGCGGGGTCGCAGGTGAATGTGCATTCGCTGGTGGCGTCGTCGCTGGATCTGCTGAACATGAACAATCATCTGGTGCAGACGCCGGATGACGTGGTCGCGAGCAACAAGCAGTTCCTGAGCATGCCGGCCGGTACGACTGGCGGCCTGGCGTATCCGGAATCAGGAAACTCGAACGTCGGTGGCGTGCAAGGTGCGACCGGGGTACCGAACGAAGTGCTGGGTCTCGGCAACCAGGTATCGGTCAGTGCGTCGAACCCGTACTCGATGCCGGGCGACGTCACGATTGAGCCAGGCGCGTCGATCACGACGCACACCAACGGGACAGTCAGCGACGGCGGTTTCGTGCTGGTGGCGGCGCCGAACGTGACGAACGGTGGCAGCATCACGGCGACGGCCGGGCAGGTCGTGCTGGCCGCCGGCATCGGCGTGAGCCTGAGGCCGAATCCAGGCAATCCGCAGGTGCTGCTGCCGGAGCTGAGCGGTCAGCTGGTGACGGGCACGGGCGCAAACCAGACTGACGTTACGCCGGCTGGTACGCTGACCAACACCGGGATAATTCAGGCGGCGCGCGGGAACGTGAACCTGCTGGGCAGCAGCGTGGCGCAGAACGGCGTGGTGGGCGTGACAACGAGCGTGAACACGCCGGGCGCGATCACGATCTCCACCGTTGACGAGTACAGTTCGAACAATCCGCTGGGGCAGTCATATACGGGTGGGCAGCCCGTTACCTCCTTCGGCGCGAACGCGGGCGCGGCTGACACGCATCGTGCGGGCTTGCTGACTTTCGGTCCGAACGCCGTGACGACGGTGCTACCGGACAACAATGGCCAGACGGCGACGTCGTCGCCGGGCACGGTCTTCACGCCCGGCAGCATCACGATGACGGCGGGCTCGGTCTGGTTCCAAGGTGGCTCGTTGATCGAGGCGCCGGGCTCGAGCGTGTCAGTCGCCGCGCTGACTCCCGGGCAGCTGTTTAATGGCGAGCCGCTCTTTCCATCCCGGCCGCCGGGCGACACCGCATCGCAGGGCCGCATCTATCTGGACAGCGGCGCGACGATCGACGTGTCGGGTCTGGCAAACGTCGAGTTGCCGATCTCGAGCATCCTGGTCACGATTCCGCGCGTGGGCCAGAACGAGCTGGCCGATTCGCCATTGCTGCGCAACAGCTTTCTGTTCGGGCAAAAGGGTGTGGTGGTCGACAGCACGCTGACGGGCACACGTAGCGACGGCGTGCAGTGGGTCGGCAGCCCGATCCTGAACCTGTCAGGCTACGTGAACCTGATGCCGCGCACGGTCGACCAGCTGCTGACCAACGGCGGCACGATCATCCTGTCGGGCAACGAGGTGATGACCGCGACGGGTTCCTCGATGAACCTGAATGGCGGGTATGTTCACTACGACGGCGGGATGGTGAGCACGACGCGCCTCGTCGATGCGAACGGGGCAATCGTGCCGATTGGTCAGGCGAATCCGTACGATACCTATGTCGGCATTGCCGGCGAGTTCACCGAATCGCATCCGCGCTGGGGCGTGACGAAGACCTGGTACAACCCACTGCAGACCGGTAGCGTTTACGAGGGCGACTACATCGTCGGCGGCAATGCGGGGACGTTGAAGCTGTTCGCGACACGGGCGCTGGTGCTCGACGGCGATATCAGCGCGCAGGCGTTTGCCGGGTCCAAGCAGGCGCAGGGCAACAATCAGCCCACGGGCGGTACTTTTTCGTTGGGGGCGGGCGCATTGCTGACGCAGGGCGATACGTCCACCAGCGGCGAGTCGGGTCTGGTGATTCTGCAGGACACGGCACCACAACTCATTAGCCTGTCGCCGGCGTTTTCGATCGATACGCCGCTCGATACGACTGCGCTCGGCGCCCTGTCGAGCACCGATCCGAACAACGTGCTGGCCACGACGGTGGTACCGGTGAGCACGCTGAACACGGGCGGGTTCGCGAAGCTGAACGTCACCGAAGACAAGACGGGCGGCAAAGGGTTCGTGGTGGCCGACGGCACGCAGCTGAAGCTTCAGCCCGGCGGTAGCGTCAGTTTCAACGCGCCGGCGGGCAGCGCGCTGGTGGCCGGGTCGCTGGTCGTGCCGTCGGGCACGATTTCGATCTCGACCAGCGGAAACATCACAGTGGGCCCGAACGCGCTGATCAGCACGGCGGGCCAGTGGGTCAACAACGACGTGCAGACGGCGGCGGGCACGATGCCGGGCAATAGCGCGTACCTCAACGGCGGCAGCGTCACGCTGTCGGCTGCAGGCATTAATCTGCAGTCGGGCAGCGTGATCGACGTATCGAGCGGGGGCGAGCTGCAGGCGAACGGCCAGCTGCTGATGAGCAACGGCGTTCCGATGGGCAAGGGCGGCAGCCTGTCGCTGCTCGCCTATGCGTCGCAGCTCGGGTTTCCGGCGCAATTGCCGACGGACCCTCGCCTGAAGATGGACGGGACGATCCGCAGCTTGGGCTTCGCGGGAGGTGGCACGTTGACGCTGCAGGCGCCGGGTTTTCAGATCGGCGGTGATCCCGCGTTGGCGCCGACATGGGCGATGGCGCTGCCAGTCGACTTCTTTGCGCGGCAAGGCTTCGGCAAATACGTATTGAACGCGCTGTTCGATGCGAGTATCGCGCCGGGAGCAACGGTCACATTGACCCAGCAGAACTTGATTCCGGACGTGCCGGCGTTGCAGCGGGCGGCGAGCGGCGCCGATCTTTCGGCTGGCGGTCTGACGACGACGGGGACGCTCGACGCCTACCATCGTCAGCCGACGAGCGTCGTGATGACGGGTGGCGGCTATCTGGCCTGGCAAAGCAACGGACAGGCCGGCGTGACGCAGCCGGTCCCCGACTATCCGGGGGTGACCGGTGGCGTGAGCGTAGGTCAAGGTGCGGCGATCGTCGGCGACGCGGGTGCAAGCGTCGGGCTTGGCTCGCCCGCGCAGGTGACGGTACTCGGTTCGATCATCGCGCCGGGCGGTGCGATCACGCTGAGCGCGGACTCGGCGCTGGCGGGGCAGTACGAGCAGGCGGGCCAGTACGCCGCGACTGGCGCGTTCACGAGCGCGGGCAAGTCGGTGTGGCTAGGGCCGGACGCGGTGCTGGACGTGTCGGGTGTGGCGCTCGCCAATCCGCTCGCCGTGCCGGTCAAGAACGGGCTGACGACGATCACGCCGAACATGGGCAAGGTGCTGCCGGGCGGCGCGGTGGCGATCTCGGACGATTCGGGATATGTGGTCGCGCAGACGGGGTCGCTGATCAACGTGTCGGGAGCAGCGGCGAACTTCGACCAGTTGCAGGCCAGTGGCCGATACGCGTCGCAACCGGTGTGGAGCGATGCGGGCTCCATTACGCTCGCTGCATCGAGCGGATTGCTGTTCGACGGCACGCTCAAGGCGCAGCCGGGTGCGGCCCAGGCGCAAGGCGGTACGCTGTCGATCGTGCCGGTGACGAACGGTGTGCCCAGTGCGTTCGAGGTGGGCGGCGCCACGGTCGCGCTGCCGGGGGCGACCGCGCTGGTGATCCAGCAGAGCGGGAATCTCGTGCCGGTTGGACTCGCGCCCGGGCAGGACATCATTGCAGCGGCCGGCGCACTGAGCGGCAGCGGCAGCGCGATCGTCAGCACGGCAACCGGCGTGCTGCAGTTCGCGGCGGATCGGTTGGCTGGCTCCGGTATCGCGACGCTCGTGCTGGGCGCCAGCGTATCGACGACACCCGTGCCGGTCGCCTTTGCCGGTGACGTCAACATGACGGTACCGAAGGCCATCCAGATCTACACCAATCAGATCGTGGCGCTCAACAGCGACCAACTGGGCCGGTTGACGCACGGCGCGAAGGACGCCGCCGGCAATGATTCGATTCCCACGGTCGGTTCGCTGCTGAACGACGAGCGGACGGCGCAGCTGCCGACGATGATTGGCTCGACCGTGACCCTGGATGCGCCGTATGTCGCGATTGTCGGCCCGACGCCAACCAACCCGACGCCGCTGGGCACCATTGCTGCCGTATCGGATGCGACGCTGAACGTGAAGGCATCGTTCATCGACCTCGCGAACCAGTTCCAGCTGAACAACTTCGGGCGGGCGAACTTCACGAGCCGCGGCGACATCCGCCTGAGTTCGACGACGCCGATCAACAGCGGACTACTGTCCGGGGCGCTGTACACGCCCGGTAACCTGACGTTCCGGGCGGCAGACCTGTATCCGGCCACGGGCAGCACGTTCATTCTTGACGCGGTGGGGCCAGCCTCGACGACGATCACGTTCGAATCGAACGGCGCGTCGGGCGTACCGTTGTCGGCGGGCGGCATGCTGCTGGTGGATGCGACGGCCATCGTGCAGGGCGGCACGGTGCGCGCGCCGTCGGGCACGCTGGTGTTCGGCGTCGGCGATCCGTCCAGTACGGCCACGAAAACCCAGTTCAACGGTCTGCCGCTGGTCGCGACGGATTCGGTGGCGTTCGCGGACGGCAGTGTGACGTCGGTATCGAATGACGGTTCGATCATTCCGTACGGCACGACCGTGGACGGCGTCGAGTGGCGGTTCAATCCGTCAGCGGCGACGGCGGCCCCCGATCTCACTGCGCCGCCGTCGAAATACATCGGCGTGAATGGCAGCAGCGTGGCGCTCGCCAAGGGGGCGACGATCGACCTGTCGGGCGGCGGCAACCTGCAGGCGGCCGAATGGGTGCCGGGCACGGGCGGCACGCGGGACGTGCTGTCGCAGTACACGGTCAGCTACGCGAACAACGCGACGGGGACGGCGGTGCCGGTGAACGCCGGCGCGGGGAACGTCTACGCGATCCTGCCCGGCGCGCAGTCGCCGGTGGCGGCATACGATCCGGTGTTCGCGCAGACGGTCCAGCCGGCGACGAACGCGAACGGTACGGTGGGCTCGCAAACGCTCAGCGCGGGCGTGGGCCTGGCCTCGCTGACGAGCGCGGTGGGGCAGGCCGTGTACCTGTCCAGCGTGCCGGGGCTGGCGCCGGGCTACTACACACTGCTGCCGGGCAAGTATGCGACGTTGCCGGGCGCGTACCGCGTGACGGTGTCGGCCACGAGCGGCAACGTCGCGCCAGGCGCGAGCCAGGTGTTGCCGGACGGTACGGTGGTGACGGCCGGGTACTTCGCCGATGCGGTGACGGGCAGCCGCAGTGCGACGCCGACGCTGTTCAACGTGCAGTCGGGGCCGGTGTGGCAGCAGTACTCGCAATACACGCTGAAGAGGGCGAACGACTTCTTCACGGTGCTGGCGGCGAAGAACGGCAACGTGACGCCGCCGTTGCCGATGGATGGCGGGCAACTGGTGCTGGCCGCGACGCAGGCGTTGGCGCTCGGTGCGACGTTGAACACGGCGGCCGCTACAGGCGGCGCACCGGCGGAAGTCGATATCGCGTCGCAGGACATTCAGATCACCGGCAATGGCGCACCGGCGCTGGCGGGCTATCTGCAGATCAGCGGGGATGCACTGGAATCGTTGAACGCAGGCAGCCTGCTGATTGGCGGCACGCGCGCGGCCACCACGAACGGCGTGACGATCACGCCGATTGCGAACAGCGTGGTCGTGTCGAATGACGGCAACACGTCGCTGAAGGGGCCGGAAATCCTGCTGGTCACGAAGACCGATGCGAGCGGCACGGATCCGAACGCGGCGAACGGGCTGCGCGTGGATGCCGGCGCGTCGATCACGGCAGCGGGCGATTACCCGGCAGCACAGGACCAGCCGATCACGATTGCGGGCGATGGCGCGCTGCTGCGCGTGTCGAACGGCGCGATGGCGCCGCTCACGCGCACGGGCGGAACGGGTACGGGCCTGATGACGGTCGGTGCGGGTGCGACGCTCGCGGGCGGTCAGGCGCTGACGCTGGATTCGTCTGGAAACCTGAAGGTCGATCCGACTGCGGTGCTGTCGGCGAAGGCAATCACGGCGGATGGCTCGGCGATCACGTTCACGAGCGCGAATGGCGCGGCTGCGGCAAACCTGCCGGGCTTCGTGATCGATCCGGCAGGGCTCGCGCAATTCGCGAATGCGCAACAGGTGACGCTGCGCAGCTATGGCGCGATGGGCTTCATCGGCGACGTGAACGCGACGTTCGGCAATAGCGTCGATCTGAGCGCGGGCACGTTCACGAGCGACGGCGGGCATGTGACGCTGAACGCGCCGCAGATCGCGTTCACGAACGAGACGGGCGCGGCGAACGCACCGGCTGTGCCGGGCAGCGGCACGTTGACTGTGAACGCGAAGGAAATCGACTTCGGCACCGGCACGAAGACGGTGAGCGGATTCGGGAGCGTGTCGATGACCGCGACGAGTGGGATCGTCGGTCAGAACACGGGCACGTTCGAC
>NZ_JAAGPL010000070.1:0-40572 GCF_017104785.1 Burkholderia sp. Ac-20353
CAGCGGCCGCGACGACGTCCGGCGGAAAGACTGCCGCCGCGCCGCTCGTCCCGTGCCCCGCGAACGCAACGGCCGGCGGTTCGGCTGGCGATGCGGCCGGCGCGACCGGCAAGCCGGGGACGTAACCGGCAGCGGCTGCGCGCGGACCGTCACGGCCCGAACTTGCATTGTTTGTCAAAATCCGCCGGAACCGCCGACTGGCTTTCCGGTCGGCTTGCGTTTTTGCGTCCGATTGACGATCCTACGCACGTTCAGGCCTGCACAGACCGGCACCCGCGCCCGTGACGCCGCGCGGGCCGCATCGAACGGGCCGCGGCGTTGCCGCCGTGCCCGGCCTGCCTCACCGGTATTCCAGGCGCCGCCTCCCGGCCGGCGCCTCGCCGCATCCGAAACCCGCCCGTCCAGGGCCATCGCTATTCCGTTCTATGTTTCGTTCCCTGACGACCCTGATCAAGAAGTGGCGCGCGTCGCGCAGTGCGAGCCACCAGCTCGACGCGCTGCTCGCGCATGCCGACGCCGACGCGCCCTACGCCGAGCGCTGCGAATGGCTGATCGAGCTCGCGCACTGGCTGCGCCGCAGCGGTGCGATGCAGTCCGCACAGGACGCCGCGGCCGAGCGCGACGACGACATCCGCACGTATCCCGCGCACGCGCGGCTGCGCTACCTGTTCCACGTGCTCGACCGCAATCCCGCGTGGAAATCGCACGCTGCGCGGATCCTGCGCAGCATCCTGCGCGAGTGCGACGGCATCTCGCTGCTGTGCGACGCGGGCATGCCCGTGCACTCCGGCTTCTTCGGCGCGCTGTTTGAACGGCTCGACTCGTCGCTGATCCCGCCCGCGCCGAACCGCCGTGAGCTGTCCGCGCTGTTCACGCTGATGTTCCCGGCGCCGGAAGACGTGAAGTGGATCGACGCGCTGCCCGACGATCTGCTCGCGCGACTCGCCGCGCTGTTCTCGTTCGACGTGACCGACGACGAGCGCCACGAGCCCGGCTCGTTCTCGCGCGACCTGCTGGCCGCGCTGCACAACCTGACCTGCCAGATCAGCTCGACCGGCCTGTCGCAGACCGTGCGCAGCCGCCTGTCCGACGACGACGCGCACCAGCCGCTCGAGTCGCAGCCGTTCTACCGGCTCACGCGCGCAATGCTCGCCGTCGAGACCGCGCATGCGGCGGTCGAGGACGGCGGCGACGCGAGCAAGCTGCTGCACGAGGTCAACTACCTGCGCATGCTGCTCGACGAATGCCGGGTGTCGGTCGACGACGTGTTCTCGCACCTGTACCGCAACGGCGTGTCGGTCGACATCGTGTTCCAGGTCGAGCGGATGCGCATGCGCATCCAGCGCGCCGAAATGCTGCTCAACGCGTGGATGGCGCGTGACGACCTGCGCGGGATCGCGCACCTGAGCGCCGAGCTCGTCGATGCAAACCAGAACAGCCAGAGCGTGTCGCACCTCGTGCGCAGCAATTTCTCGCTGTTCGCGCGCAAGCTCGTCGAGAACAACGCGGACACCGGCGAGCACTACATCACGCGCGGCCGCGCCGAGTACCTGAAGATGCTGCGGATGGCCGCGGGCGGCGGGCTCGTCACCGTCGTGACGGTCTGCGCGAAGTTCGCGATCACCGGTGCACACCTGCAGTCGATGCTCGAAGGGCTGCTCGCCGGCGTCAACTACGCGGCGAGCTTCATGCTGATGCACTTCCTGCACTTCACGCTCGCGACCAAGCAGCCGGCGATGACCGCGCCGACGCTCGCGCGCGAGCTCGACGGCACCACGCACGACGACGGCGTGAAGCAGTTCGTCGCGTCGGTGATCGCGCTGATCCGCACGCAGGCCGCGGCCATCGCCGGCAACGTGCTGGTCGTGCTGCCGGTGTGCTTCCTCGTGCAGATGTTCGCGAGCGGCGTGCTGCACGCGAACCTGATCTCGCCACAAAAGGCGCATGCGACGCTGCAGTCGTTTTCGCTGCTCGGCCCGACGCCGCTGTACGCGGCGCTCACGGGCGTGCTGCTGTGGTCGTCGAGCCTGCTCGCCGGCTGGGCCGACAACTGGTTCGTGCTGCATCGCGTCGGCGACGCGCTCACGTACAACCGCCGGCTGCGCCTCACGCTCGGTGCGGCCGGCGCGGCGAAGCTCGCGCATTTCTGCCGGTCGAACGTCGCCGGCGTGGTCGCCAACGTCGGCCTCGGCCTGATGCTCGGCCTCGTGCCCGCGATCGTCAGCGTGTTCCTGTTCTCGTTCGAAGTGCGGCACGTGACGCTGTCCGCGGGGTCGATCGGCATCGCGCTCGGCGTGCTCGGCAAGGAGACGCTGCACACGCCCGAGCTGTGGTGGGCTGCGGCGGGTGTGCTCAGCATGGCGATCCTCAACGTGCTGGTGAGCTTCGCGCTCGCGTTCACGATGGCCGTGCGCTCGCGCAGCCTGCGGCCGACCAAGGTGCGCGCGCTGGTTGCCGCGATCGGCCGCGCGGTCGCCGCGAATCCGGTCGTGCTCGTCTGGCCGGCCGACGACCGGAAGGCCCACACGAGCCAGCACGGGTCGCACTGACACGCGCGTACAATACTGGACTTTTGTCCGCCCTCACCCGTCTTATGTCCTCGCCCACCCTGTTCGAATTCTTCGCTCCCTGCCCGCGCGGCCTCGAAGCGGCGCTCGCCGCCGAGCTGGCCGAGATCGCCGGCCGCCACCTGGACGGCGCGCCGTTCGCCGCGGGCGCGCAGGTGCCGGGCGGCGTCCATTTCCGGGGCGGCTGGGCCGCCGGCATGGCCGCAAACCTGCATTCGCGAATCGCAAGCCGCATTCTGCTGAAGATTGCGCACCGCCCGTACCGCAACGAGCAGGACGTGTACGCGCTCGCGCTCGAGCAGCCGTGGGAGCGCTGGTTCGCGGCGACGCAGACGCTGCGCGTCGACATCACCGCGATCAAGTCGCCGCTGAAGAGCCTCGAGTTCGCGACGCTGCGCGTGAAGGATGCGATCTGCGACCGGCTGCGCGACAAGACCGGCGCGCGCCCGAGCATCGACACCGGTGCGCCCGACGTGCGCGTGTTCGCGTTCCTGACCGCCACCGACTGCACGCTGTATCTCGACACGTCCGGCGAGCCGCTGTTCAAGCGCGGCTGGCGCCTCGACAAGGGCGCGGCGCCGCTGCGCGAGAACCTCGCGGCCGGCATCCTGCGCCTGACCGGCTGGACGCCCGGCACGCCGCTGTACGACCCGATGTGCGGCAGCGGCACGTTCCTCGCGGAAGCCGCGCAGATCGTGCTCGGCGTGGCGCCTGGCGTCGAGCGGCGCTTCGGTTTCGAGAAGCTCAAGCAGTACGACATCACCGCGTGGCAGGGCCTGAAGGTCGCGGCGCTGGACGTGAAACGCGCGGCGCGCGGCAAGCGCGACGATCTCGCGGTCTACGGCAGCGACATTTCGGGCGACATGCTCGACAAGGCGCGCACGAACCTCGAGCGGGCGGGCGTGCCGTCGGTGTGGCTCAAGCAGGTCGACGCGCGCGTGGTGGCGCTGCCGTGCGACGCGCCGGGGATCATCGTCGCGAACCCGCCGTACGGCGAGCGGATCGAGGTGCGCGGCCGCAGCGCGCGCGGCGAGGTGCGCGAGACGGGCCGCAACCGCGGCAACGACGACGCGTTCCGCCGCACGCACACCGATGCGCCCGATGCCGAGTTCTTCAACTCGTTCGGCGATGCGCTGAAGCAGCGCTTCACGGGCTGGCAGGCGTTCCTGCTGACGTCCGACCGTTCGCTGCCGGGCCAGCTCCGGCTGCGCGAGTCGGCAAAGACGCCGCTCTTCAACGGCGCGCTCGAATGCCGGCTGTTCCGCTTCGACCTGATCGCGGGCAGCGTGAAGGCACGCCCGGCCGCGCCGGACGGCGACGCGTAAGCATCGCGCGTTCGCGGCCACGCGAACGCGCACGCAGCGGGCGGCGGCTGCCGTCGCCCGCCGCCGGGGCTGGCCGCACGGCCAAACGGCCCCGCGTGACCTCATCTGGCCCCGCTTGGCCCGCTTCAGGCCGCGTCTTCAGGCTCGACAGCGCGCTCGACCAGCCACCATCCCCCTCCCTCTCCGAACTGGACGCGAGACCGTCGCCCTTGACGGATCGTCGTAGCCCAGACATCCCCGGCCGATCCGCGCATCTGCCGACATGGCTCGCCACTGACACATCCGGACGGCCGCGTGTCATGACCGACGAAGCTACTGACAGCACGCTGTCAGCAGCCCTCGATCACACTGCAATCCCGGCGCAATGCAACGCCGGTTTCCCAGACGAAATCAAACGAAACAAGGAGCAGGTCATGACGTCCGCAATCCAGGAACAACGCGCAATCGCATGGTTCGACATTCCGTCCCTCGATTTCGACCGCGCGATCCGCTTTTACGAAACCGTGCTGCAGACGACGCTGCAGCGCGAAGTGATCGGCGGCGTACCGATGGCCGTGTTCGGCCACGAGGCGTCGGCCACCGGCGGCAGCATCGTCTACGACCCGCAGCAGATGAAGCCGAGCGCGACCGGCGTGCTCGTCTACCTGAATGCGGGCGAATCGGTCGTCGCGGCGCTCGACCGCGCGAAGCGCGCGGGCGGCGTCGTGCAGGGCTCGGTCGTCGAGCTGCCGAACAACTACGGTTACATCGGGTACCTGATCGATACCGAAGGCAACCGCGTCGGCCTGCACGCGCCGAAATGCCACTGAGCCGGTCTGCGATGCAGCGGGTGCAGCGCTATCATCGCGGAATCGCCGCCTTCGACGGAATCGAGGACCAGAAATGACGCGCCGTGCCGACCGCCTGTTCCAGATCGCCGAACTGCTGCGCGGCCGGCGCCTGACGACCGCGCAGCAACTGGCGGACTGGCTGTCGGTGTCGCCGCGCACCGTGTACCGCGACGTGCGCGACCTGCAGCTGTCGGGCGTGCCGATCGAAGGCGAGGCCGGGATCGGCTACCGGCTGAACCGCAATGCGAGCCTGCCGCCGCTCACGTTCACCGCCGAGGAGCTTGCGGCGCTCGCCGCGGGCGCGCGGATGCTCGAGACCTGGGGCGGCGCGCGCTTCGCGGGCGGCGCACGTTCGGCGCTCGCGAAGATCGCGTCGGCGATGCCGGCCGACAAGCGCACCGCGCTCGACCGCCTGCCGGTGTTCGCGCCGTCGTTCCACATCGACGAGGCGTTCCCCGCGAAGGTCGACGCGATCCACCAGGCGGTGGACACGCGGCACATCGTCAGCTTCGCGTACCGCGACCGGCTCGGCGCACACACGCAGCGCCGCGTATGGCCGCTCGGGCTCGTGTACTGGGGCGGGCGCTGGACGATCGGCGCGTGGTGCGAGCTGCGCGACGACTTTCGCACGTTCGACATCGCGCGGATGGGCGACATCACCGTGCTCGAGCAGTTTCCCGACATGGAAGGGCGCCGGATCGCCGACTACATGCGGATTGCGGAAGCGCCGATGCGCTGACTCGGAAGCAAGCGCATCAGTCGACCGACTTCACCATGTCCTCGATGACTTTCTTCGCATCCCCGAACACCATCATCGTCTTGTCCATGTAGAACAGGTCGTTGTCGAGCCCCGCGTAACCCGCCGCCATCGACCGCTTGTTCACGATCACGGTGCGCGCCTTGTACGCCTCGATGATCGGCATCCCCGCGATCGGCGACGTCGGGTCGTTCTTCGCGGCCGGGTTCACCACGTCGTTCGCGCCGAGCACCAGCACCACGTCAACCTGCCCGAACTCGCCGTTGATGTCGTCCATCTCGTACACGATCTCGTACGGCACCTCGGCTTCCGCGAGCAGCACGTTCATGTGCCCCGGCATCCGCCCGGCAACCGGGTGGATCGCGTACTTCACGTCGATCCCCTTCTCGACCAGCTTGTCGGTCAGCTCCTTCAGCGCGTGCTGCGCGCGCGCCACCGCAAGGCCGTAGCCCGGCACGATCACGACCGTTTCCGCGTTGCCGAGCATGAACGACGCATCTTCCGCCGAGCCCGACTTCACCGGGCGCTGCTCCTGCGCCCCGGCCGGCCCGCCGGCTGACGCCTCGCCGCCGAAGCCGCCGAGGATCACGTTGAAGAACGAGCGGTTCATCGCGTGGCACATGATGTACGACAGGATCGCGCCCGACGAGCCGACCAGCGACCCCGCGATGATCAGCATCGCGTTGTTCAGCGAGAAGCCGATGCCCGCCGCCGCCCAGCCCGAATACGAGTTCAGCATCGACACGACCACCGGCATGTCCGCGCCGCCGATCGGGATGATGATCAGCACGCCGAGCACGAACGCGATCGCCGTCATGATGATGAACGGCAGCCACGACTGCGTGACGAAGAAGATCACGCCGAAGCCGAGCATCCCGAGCGCGAGCATCAGGTTGATCAGGTGCTGGCCCGCATAGACGACCGGCGCGCCCTGGAACAGCCGGAACTTGTACTTGCCCGACAGCTTGCCGAATGCGATCACCGAACCCGAGAACGTGATCGCGCCGACGAACGTACCGATGAACAGCTCGATCCGGTTGCCGTACGGGATGAAGGTCGACGACGTCGCGTCCGGCGGCACGAGCCCGAACGCGTCCGGCTCCGACACGACCGCATACGCGATGCAGACCGCCGCAAGACCGATCAGCGAGTGCATCGCCGCGACCAGTTCCGGCATCTTCGTCATCTCGACGCGCGCGGCGACGAACGCGCCGACCCCGCCGCCGACGACCAGCGCGCCGAGCACGAGCGCGATCCCGAGCGGCAGGTTCGCGCCGAGCGTGCCGGCCTGCTTGACGATCAGCGCGAGCGTCGTGAGGATCGCGATCGCCATCCCGACCATCCCGAACAGGTTGCCGCGCCGCGCGCTCTTCGGGTTCGACAGCCCCTTCAGCGCCTGGATGAAGCACACCGACGCGACGAGGTACAGCAGCGAAACGACGTCCATGCTCATCGCGCGCCCTCCTTCGCTGCCTTCGGCTCCTTCTTGCGGAACATCTCGAGCATTCGCCTCGTCACGAGGAACCCGCCAAACACGTTGACGGCCGCGAGCGCGACCGCGAGCGTGCCGAAGATCTTGCCCGTTGCGCCGACCGTCAGCGCGGCCGCGAGCATCGCGCCGACGATCACGATTGCCGAGATCGCGTTCGTCACGGCCATCAGCGGCGTGTGCAGCGCGGGCGTCACGTTCCACACCACGTGATAGCCGACGTACACCGCCAGCACGAAGATGATCACGTTGATCACCGTGTGATTGATGACTTCCATGGTCTCCTCCGTTATTTGCGCGTGACTTCGCCGTCGCGGCACAACAGCGTCGCGGCGATGATGTCGTCGGTCAGGTCGATGTTCAGCGTGCCTTCCTTCGTGACGATCAGCTTCATGAAGTCGAGCAGGTTGCGCGCGTACAGTGCCGACGCATCCGACGCGACCATCGACGCGAGGTTGGTGTGGCCCGCGATCGTCACGCCTTGGTGGACGATCACCTGGTCGGCGACGGTCAGCGGGCAGTTGCCACTCTTCCTGCCGTCGAACTCGGGCCCGCGGCCCGCCGCGAGGTCGATCAGCACCGAACCGGGCTTCATCGACTGCACGGTCTCGACCGAGATCAGCGTCGGCGCGGGGCGGCCCGGGATCAGCGCGGTGGTGATGATGATGTCGGCCTGCTTCGCGCGCTCGTGCACGAGCGCGGCCTGGCGGCCGAGCCACGACGGCGGCATCGGCCGCGCGTAGCCGCCGACGCCTTGCGCGGCGTCGCGCTCTTCGTCGGTTTCGTACGGGACGTCGAGGAATTTTGCGCCGAGCGACTCGATCTGCTCCTTCACGGCCGGACGCACGTCGGATGCCTCGATCACGGCACCCAGGCGCTTCGCGGTCGCGATTGCCTGCAGCCCGGCGACACCCGCGCCGAGGATCAGCACGCGCGCGGCCTTTACGGTGCCCGCGGCGGTCATCAGCATCGGCAGGAAGCGCGGATACAGCGCGGCGGCGACGAGCACGGCCTTGTAGCCGGCGATGTTGGCCTGCGACGACAGCACGTCGAGGCTCTGCGCGCGCGTGGTGCGCGGCGCGGCCTCGAGCGCGAAGCCCGTCACGCCGGCCGCCGCGAGCTGCGCGGCCTGTTCGCCGTTGAACGGATCGAGCATGCCGATCAGCACGGTGCCGCGCTTGAGCAACGGGAGTTCGGCGTCGGTGGGCGCCTGGACCTTCAGCACGATGTCGGCGTCGAAAGCAGCCGGCTGGCCGGTCAATTCGGCACCGGCGGCCGCATACGCATCGTCGGGATAACTGGCCGCGGTGCCGGCCCCCTTCGCGACGCTCACGCGGTGGCCGGCGGTCGCGTATTTCCTGACGGTCTCCGGCGTCGCGGCCACGCGCGTCTCGTTCGCGCGCGTTTCAGCAGGCACTCCGATATGCATCGTCGGTTCCTCCAGTCATTGTCAGTATTTCTTTCTTCGATTCTTACTGCAACGGCGAACCGGACACGCTGACATACCGGCTCACGAGCAACGGCGGTTACGTTCCACTTTAGCCGAAAGCCGCGGCCGCGCCAGCGCTTGACGCACGATCGTGCTGCACTGTTGCAGCGCAGCGTTTCACACGCGCGCGCGTCGCCAGCCCTGACAACATACGGGGTCGGAACGATCATTGCGCTATGGCGGGCAGCGTCCGGGCGCAACCGGTAAAATGCCCACCCATGAAACCCGAAATCTGGACCCCGCATGTGACCGTCGCGGCGCTCGTCGAGCGCGCCGGCCGCTTCCTCATGATCGAGGAAGAAACGTCGACGGGCCTGCGCATCAATCAGCCGGCCGGCCATCTCGAAGCGGGCGAATCGCTCGCCGACGCGGTGATTCGCGAAACGCTCGAGGAAACCGCGCATCCGTTCGAACCCGCCGCGCTCGTCGGCGTGTATCTCGCGCACTACGAACGCCCCGGCAACGCCGGTGCGACCTACCTGCGCTTCACGTTCTGCGGCACGGCCGGCGAGCCGCTCGCCGGGCAGCCGCTCGACGACGGCATCGTCCGCACGCTGTGGATGACGGCCGACGAGTTGCGCGCGTGCAGCGAGCGCCACCGTTCGCCGGCGGTGATGCGCGGCGTCGACGACTATCTCGCCGGGCGGCGCATTCCGCTCGATTTCGTACATACGCATTCGGTCGCGCCGCGGCCGGATGTCTTCGATCGTCAGGCGGTGGACAAATGAGCAAGCGCCGTGTGGTAGTGGGCATGTCGGGCGGCGTCGATTCGTCGGTGACCGCGTGGCTGCTGAAGGAACAGGGCTACGACGTCGTCGGCCTGTTCATGAAGAACTGGGAAGATGACGACGACGGCGAATACTGCTCGACGCGCCAGGACTGGATCGACGTCGTGTCGGTCGCCGACCTGATCGGCATCGACGTCGAGGCCGTCAACTTCGCCGCCGAATACAAGGACCGCGTGTTCGCCGAGTTCCTGCGCGAATATTCTGCAGGCCGCACGCCGAACCCGGACGTGCTGTGCAACGCCGAGATCAAGTTCAAGGCGTTCCTCGATCACGCGATGACGCTCGGCGCGGATACGATCGCGACCGGCCACTACGCGCGCGTGCGCGAGCGCGACGGTCGCTTCGAACTGCTGAAGGCATTCGATCATACGAAAGACCAGTCGTATTTCCTGCACCGGCTGAACCAGGCGCAGTTGTCGAAGACGATGTTCCCGCTCGGCGAGATCCCGAAGACGAAGGTGCGCGAGATCGCCGCGCAGATCGGCCTGCCGAACGCGAAGAAGAAGGATTCGACGGGCATCTGCTTCATCGGCGAGCGGCCGTTCCGCGACTTCCTGAACCGTTATCTGCCGACCAAACCCGGCCCGATGAAGACGCCCGACGGCAAGACGGTCGGCGAGCACATCGGTCTCGCGTTCTATACGTTCGGCCAGCGCAAGGGGATCGGCCTCGGCGGCAGCAAGGACGGCAACGGCGACCCGTGGTTCGTCGCCGCGAAGGACATCCCGTCGAACACGCTGTATGTCGTGCAGGGCCACGATCATCCGTGGCTGCTGTCGCGGCAGCTCGTCGCCGGCAACGTCAGCTGGACCGCCGGCGAGCCGCCGGCCGACGGCTTCGCGTGCGGCGCGAAGACCCGCTACCGGCAGGCCGACGCGGGCTGCACGTTTGCACGGGTGGACGGCGAGCGCTTCTCGCTCGCCTTCGACGACGCGCAATGGGCAGTCACGCCCGGTCAGTCGGCCGTGCTGTACGACGGCGAGATCTGCGTCGGCGGCGGCATCATCGAATTCGCGGCGACCGGCCAGCCCGGTCATGCGGCGAGCGCAGCCGGCGCACCGGCGCTCGCCGAAGCACGCTGACACGCATTCGGTTTAGACTTGCGGCACGCCGCACCCGGCGGGACACGATTCCGCCGCGGACGGCGCGCCGCCGCGCAGCGAACGCATGGCGGCATTTCAAGATCCTTACGGAGTCCCCATGCTTTCCAGACGCTACATCGCAATGTGGTGCGCCGTCCTGCTGCTCGTCGCGACAGCCGCATTCGCGTCACAACATGCCCTCTCCTGGCTGTGGCTTGCGATCCCCGCCGCGCTCGTCGCGCTCGGCCTCTACGACCTCAACCAGGATCGTCACGCGATCCTGCGCAATTACCCGCTGTGGGGCCACCTGCGCTTCCTGTTCGAATTCATCCGACCTGAAATCCGCCAGTACTTCGTCGAGGACGACACCGACGAAAAACCGTTTTCGCGCGCGCAGCGCAGCCTCGTGTACCAGCGCGCGAAGAACGTCGGCGACAACCGCCCGTACGGCACCGAGCTGAACGTGAAGGCGCTCGCGCACGAATGGATCAGCCATTCGCTCGCGCCGACCAAGCTGCCGAACCACGATTTCCGCGTCCGCGTCGGTGCGAACCGCGCGCAGCCGTACGACATCTCGATCTTCAACATCTCGGCGATGAGCTTCGGCTCGCTGTCCGCGAACGCGATCCGCTCGCTGAACCTCGGCGCGAAGAAAGGCGGTTTCGCGCACGACACGGGCGAAGGCTCGCTGTCGAAATACCACCGTGAGAACGGTGGCGACATCATCTGGGAAATCGCGTCCGGCTACTTCGGCTGCCGCAACGACGACGGCACGTTCAGCCCCGACAAGTTCGCGAAGCAGGCCGCCGATCCGCAGGTGAAGATGATCGAGGTCAAGCTGTCGCAGGGCGCGAAGCCCGGCCACGGCGGCGTGCTGCCGGCCGCGAAGATCACGCCCGAGATCGCCGAGACGCGCGGCGTGCCGATGGGCCGCGACTGCATCTCGCCCGCGACGCACTCGGAATTCTCGACGCCGCGCGGGCTGCTCGAATTCGTCGAGCGGCTGCGCACGCTGTCGGGCGGCAAGCCGACCGGCTTCAAGCTGTGCGTCGGCCACCCGTGGGAATTCTTCGGGATCGCGAAGGCGATGCTCGAGACCGGCATCGTGCCGGACTTCATCGTCGTCGACGGCGCGGAAGGCGGCACGGGCGCGGCGCCGCTCGAATTCACCGACCACGTCGGCGTGCCGCTGCAGGAAGGGCTGCTGCTCGTGCACAACACGCTCGTCGGGATCGGCGTGCGCGACCGCGTGAAGCTCGGCGCGAGCGGCAAGATCATCACCGCGTTCGACGTCGCGCGCACGCTCGCGATTGGCGCGGACTGGGTGAACTCGGCGCGCGGCTTCATGTTCGCGGTCGGCTGCATCCAGGCGCAGACCTGCCACACGGGCCGCTGCCCGACCGGCGTCGCGACGCAGGACCCCGTGCGCCAGCGCGCGCTCGTCGTGCCGGACAAGGCCGACCGCGTGTACAACTTCCACCGCAACACGCTGCACGCGCTGCAGGAGCTCGTGCAGGCGGCCGGCCTGTCGCATCCGTCCGAGCTGCGCGCGCATCACATCGTGCAGCGCATCGCGCCACACGAGGTCCGGCTGATGTCGCAGTTGCTGAAGTACCTGAAGCCGGGCTCGCTGCTCGGCGGCAATACCTGCGGCTTCACGCTGTACGACAAATGGTGGCCGCTCGCGCGCAGCGATTCGTTCACGCTCGGCGACGCCGTCTACACGTCGATCGAGTGACGGCGTTGGCCTTGCGAGTCACCATGAAAAACGCGCCCTTCGGGGCGCGTTTTTCATCTGCGGAATGCGTCGGCGGGCGACGCCCGCGTGATCACTGCGGTGCGGCGTCCTGCGGCACCGTGTCGACGAACGACTGCCGTTGCATCAGCTTCGCGAAATGCTTGTCGAGGTTCGGGTGGCGGTCGCGCCAGTTCAGCTCGGGCATCCGGAAGTCGAAGTAGCCGAGCGTGCAGCCGAGCGCGATATCGGCGAGCGTGTAATGATTACCGACGCACCAGGTCTTGCCGCCGAGGCCCTGCGACATCGCGACGAGCGCGTCGTCGATCTTGCGCTGATGGCGCGCGATCCAGCTCGCGCTGCGGTGCTGTTCCTCGCGCAGCATGTGCTCGAGGCGGATCACGACCGATGCGTCGAGCGCGCCGTCGCACAGCGCTTCCCAGCAGCGCACCTCGACGCGCTCGCGGCCGGACGGCGGAATCAGCTTGCCGACCGGGGACAGCGTGTCGACGTATTCGCAGATCACGCGGGAGTCGAACACCGCGGCGCCATCTTCCATCACGAGGCACGGCACCTTGCCGAGCGGGTTCGAGGCATGAATGTTCGTATCCGGCGCCCAGACGTTCTCGAGCTCCAGCTTGTAGTCGATTTTCTTTTCAGCAAGCACGATTCGCGCCTTTCGGACGTACGGGCTGCTGAGCGAACCGATTAATTTCATCATCTGCCTTTGTTGGGGAACCGCCGGGAGTATACGTTGTCGTCGATCATAACCGGCGACCGACAGTCGGTAGAAAATCGCCCGCCCGGCCTGTGGATGGTTTGCAACAGCCGCGCCGGCCTGCTTGCGCGCCCCTTTCGGCCTCCACTCACGCGCCGCGTCCGGCGGCGCTACAATCGCACGATGAATGCGCCCCACGAAACCGCCATCACCGTCGACGTCTACCGCCAGCGCCGTGAACGCGTGCTTGCCGCACTGCGCGCCGCGGGCGGCGGCGTCGCCATCGTCCCCACCGCGCCCGAAGTGCTGCGCAACCGCGATACGGGCTACCCGTACCGCCACGACAGCTACTTCCATTACCTGACGGGCTTCGCCGAGCCGGACGCGGTGCTCGTGCTGAACGCGTCCGCGCCGCACGGCGCGCCACAATCGCTGCTGTTCTGCCGCGCGAAGAACGCCGACCGCGAAATCTGGGAAGGCTTCCACTACGGCCCCGAGGCCGCACGCGATGCGTTCGGCTTCGACGCGGCGTTCGCCGTCGACGTGCTCGACACCGAGATGCCGCGGCTCCTCGCCGACGCCGGCACCGTGCATTACCGGTTCGGCGCGTCCGCCGAGTTCGACCGCCAGCTCGACCGCTGGCTCGACGCGGTGCGGGCGCAGGCGCGCACGGGCGTCGCCACGCCGGACGCGATGCTCGACCTCACGCCGCTGCTCGACGACATGCGGCTCGTCAAGGACGAACACGAACTCGCGATCATGATGCGCGCCGCGCACATCTCGGCACTCGCGCATCGCCGCGCAATGCAGATGTGCCGGCCCGGCGTGCGCGAGTACGAACTCGAGGCCGAGCTGCTCTACACGTTCCGCAAGCATGGCGCGCAGGCGCCCGCGTACGGGTCGATCGTCGCGGCCGGCGCGAATGCGTGCGTGCTGCACTACCCGGCCGGCAACGCGGTCGCGCAGGACGGCGACCTGATCCTGATCGACGCGGCCTGCGAACTCGACGGCTACGCGTCGGACATCACCCGCACGTTCCCGGCCAGCGGGCGCTTTTCGGCGCCGCAGCGCACGCTGTACGACATCGTGCTCGCCGCGCAGCAGGCGGCGATCGACACGACGCGCGCAGGCGTGCCGTTCGAGGCGCCGCACGACGCCGCGGTGCGCGTGCTCGCGCAGGGCCTGCTCGACACCGGCATCATCCCTAAAACGCGCTTCTCGAACGTCGACGACGTGATCGCCGAACGGGCGTACGCGCGCTTCTACATGCACCGTACGGGCCACTGGATCGGCATGGACGTGCACGACTGCGGCGACTACCGCGAACGGCTCGCCGCGCGCGACGGCAACGGCGCGCTGCCGTGGCGCACGCTGCAGGCCGGCATGGCGCTGACCGTCGAGCCGGGCCTGTACGTGCGCGCCGCCGACGACGTGCCGCCCGAATACTGGAACATCGGCATCCGTATCGAGGACGACGCGATCGTGCGCGAGCAAGGCTGCGAGCTGATCACGCGCGACGTGCCCGTCGCGGCCGCCGAGATCGAGGCGCTGATGCGTGCGGGCGCGGCGCACGGCGCGTGAGCGTGCGGCGTCGCTCGTTCCGCCTGTTCCGCCTCTGTTCCGCCTGTTTCATCCGTTTCACGAGTTCCGATGACGACCGATTCCTCTCCGGCCACGCCGCTCCATGACATCGCCATCGTCGGCGCGGGCCCCGTCGGGCTCGCGCTGGCCGGCTGGCTCGCGCGACGCAGCGCGACGCAGCAGTGGTCGATCGCGCTGATCGACGCGCGCGACGCCGCCGCGAGCGCGAACGATCCGCGCGCGATCGCGGTGTCGCACGGCAGCCACGTGCTGCTCGACACGCTCGCGTGGCCCGCCGACGCGACGCCGATCGAACACATTCACGTGTCGCAGCGCGGCCATTTCGGCCGCACGCTGATCGATCGCGACGAACACGACCTCGCCGCGCTCGGCTATGTCGTGCGCTATGGCTCGCTCGTGCAGGCACTCGCCGGCGCAGTCCGCGGCACGCGCGTCGAATGGCTCACGTCGACGTCCGCGCGCGCGCCGCAGCAGCACGCCGACGGCGTCACGCTGACGCTCGACGGCCCGCAGGGCGAACGCACGCTGCGTGCGCGCATCGTCGTCAATGCCGAAGGCGGGCTGTTCCACGAACAGCAGGCCGACACCGGCAAGCAACGACGCGACTACGGCCAGACCGCGCTCATCGGCACCGTGACGGTTGCCGCGCCGCGTCCGAACGTCGCGTGGGAACGCTTCACGCACGAAGGGCCGCTCGCGCTACTGCCGCTCGGCGGCGCCGACTACGCGCTCGTGTGGTGCTGCGAGCCCGCCGATGCCGCGCGGCGCGCGGCGCTGGCCGACGACGCGTTCCTGCGCGAGCTCGGCGCCGCGTTCGGCGAACGCATGGGCCGCTTCGTCGCGATCGCCGGGCGCGCGTCGTTCCCGCTCGGGCTCAACGCCGCACAGACCCTCGTCGACCGGCGCACCGCGATCGTCGGCAACGCCGCGCAGACGCTGCATCCGGTCGCGGGCCAAGGGCTCAACCTCGGCCTGCGCGACGCGCATACGCTCGTCGACGCGCTGTCCACGCACGGTGCCGAACCGGCTGCGCTCGCGACTTTCAACGCGCGACGCGCGCTCGACCGCCGGCTCACGATCGGCGCGACCGACACGCTCGCGCGGCTGTTCACGATCGAATCGGCGCCGCTCGCGCTGCTGCGCGGCGCGGCGCTCACCGCGCTCGAATTCGTGCCGCCGCTCAAGACGGCGATCGCGCGCCAGATGATGTTCGGCCAGCGGGGCTGACGCCGCCGCAGTTGACGCCGCCGCACCTGACACCGCATCTGACACGTGTCGCCGCCGCCTGCACAGGCAAGGCGGCCGACACGCACGACGCGCCACACAAACCGGGTCAAATCGGCATGACGGGGGAATACGGTAAAATGCCCGTTTTCCCTCCGCCCTTTTCGAGCCCGCGCTGGTCGCGGGCGGTGCCATTGCGATGCCCGTTATCGGCTCTCACGTATTGCGTAACAACCTGTTCGTCGCCCCGATGGCGGGCGTGACGGATCGTCCGTTCCGCCAGCTGTGCAAACGGCTGGGGGCCGGCTACGCCGTGTCCGAAATGGTGGCATCGAACGCGCAATTGTGGAAAAGCGCCAAGACGATGCGGCGCGCGAACCACGAAGGCGAAGTCGAGCCGATCGCCGTGCAGATCGCCGGCGCCGATCCGGCGATGATGGCCGAGGCCGCCCGCTACAACGTCGACAACGGCGCGCAGATCATCGACATCAACATGGGCTGCCCGGCAAAGAAAGTCTGCAACGTCGCGGCCGGCTCCGCGCTGCTGCAGAACGAGCCGCTCGTGCAGCAGATCGTCGAGGCCGTCGTCGGCGCGGTCGGCACCGGCCCGGACGCCGTGCCCGTCACGCTGAAGATCCGCACCGGCTGGGACCGCGAGCACAAGAACGCGATCACCGTCGCGCGCCTCGCCGAAGCCGCCGGCATCTCGATGCTCACCGTGCACGGCCGCACGCGCGCCGATCTGTACCGCGGCGACGCCGAATACGACACGATCGCGGCCGTGAAGGCGGCAGTCGGCATTCCGGTCGTCGCGAACGGCGACATCACGTCGCCGCAGAAAGCCAGGGCGGTGCTCGACGCGACGGGCGCCGACGCGCTGATGATCGGTCGCGCCGCGCAAGGTCGGCCGTGGCTGTTCCGTGAAATCGATCATTTCCTGCAAACTGGCGAGCTGCTGCCGCCGCCGCTGATCGACGAGATCCAGCAGGTGATGAACGAGCATCTGGAGGACCACTACGCGTTCTACGGAGAATTCACGGGAGTCCGTACTGCGCGCAAGCACATCGGCTGGTACACTCGCGGCCTTTCCGGAGCCAACGGGTTCCGGCACCGGATGAACACGCTCGATTCCACCCGCGAGCAGCTCGCCGCCGTCAATGCGTTCTTCGAGGCGCAAAAGGCGCTGTCCGATCACCTCGTCTACGTCGACGAGGACGAAGACGAGCACGGCCAGCGCGAGGCGGACGACCATAACCAGTTAGCAGCATGAGCAAGCACAACATCGAACAATGTGTCCGCGAGAGCCTGGACGTGTATTTCCGGGATCTAGACGGCTCCAATCCGCACGACGTCTATGAAATGGTGATGTCCTGCGTCGAAAAGCCGATGCTCGAGGTCGTGCTCGTGCAGGCGGGCGGCAACCAGTCGCTCGCCGCGGAGTACCTCGGCATCAACCGCAATACGCTGCGCAAGAAGCTGCAGCAGCACGGCCTGCTGTAGGCGGCCGTCCCGTCCCCGTTTCCCTGGCTATTGGTGGTTCCATCATGATCAAGCAAGCGCTCATTTCCGTTTCCGACAAGACCGGCATCGTCGACTTCGCGAAGTCGCTGTCCGACCTCGGCGTCAAGCTGCTGTCGACCGGCGGCACCGCGAAACTGCTCGCCGACGCGGGCCTGCCCGTCACCGAAGTGGCCGACTACACGGGCTTCCCGGAAATGCTCGATGGGCGCGTGAAGACGCTGCATCCGAAGGTGCACGGCGGCATCCTCGCCCGCCGCGACCTGCCGGAGCACATGCAGGCGCTCGAGCAGCACGGCATCCCGACGATCGACCTGCTCGTCGTGAACCTGTATCCGTTCGTCGCGACGATCGCGAAGGACGACTGCACGCTCGCCGACGCGATCGAGAACATCGACATCGGCGGCCCGACGATGCTGCGCTCGGCCGCGAAGAACCACCGCGACGTGACGGTCGTCGTCGATCCGGCCGACTACGCGGTCGTGCTCGACGAAATGAAGGCGAACGGCAACACGGTCGGCTACCCGACCAACTTCCGTCTCGCGACGAAGGTGTTCGCGCACACCGCGCAGTACGACGGCGCGATCACGAACTACCTGACGAGCCTGACCGACGAGCTGAAGCACGCGTCGCGCAACCCGTACCCGGCCACGCTGAACCTCGCGTTCGACAAGGTGCAGGACCTGCGCTACGGCGAGAACCCGCACCAGAGCGCCGCGTTCTACCGCGACATCGCGACGCCCGCCGGCGCGCTCGCGAACTACCGCCAGCTGCAGGGCAAGGAACTGTCGTACAACAACATCGCCGATT
Organism: Burkholderia sp. Ac-20353; assembly: GCF_017104785.1. Lineage (NCBI taxonomy): Bacteria > Pseudomonadati > Pseudomonadota > Betaproteobacteria > Burkholderiales > Burkholderiaceae > Burkholderia > Burkholderia sp. Ac-20353. The sequence continues at coordinate 17,935 of NZ_JAAGPL010000070.1, forward strand.
CGGACGCAGCGTGGGAATGCGTGAAGACGTTCGACGCGCCGGCCTGCGTGATCATCAAGCACGCGAACCCGTGCGGCGTCGCGGTCGGCAACGACTCGGCCGACGCGTACGCGAAGGCGTTCCAGACCGACCCGACGTCGGCATTCGGCGGCATCATCGCGTTCAACCGCGAAGTCGACGAAACGGCCGCGCAGGCGGTGGCGAAGCAGTTCGTCGAAGTGCTGATCGCGCCGTCGTTCAGCGACGCCGCGAAGCAGGTGTTCGCCGCGAAGCAGAACGTGCGCCTGCTCGAGATCGCGCTGGGCGAAGGCCATAACGCATTCGACCTGAAGCGCGTGGGCGGCGGCCTGCTGGTGCAGTCGCTCGATGCGAAGAACGTGCAGCCGCACGAGCTGCGCGTCGTCACGAAGCGCCACCCGACGCCGAAGGAAATGGACGACCTGCTGTTCGCATGGCGCGTCGCGAAGTACGTGAAGTCGAACGCGATCGTGTTCTGCGGCAACGGCATGACGCTCGGCGTCGGCGCCGGCCAGATGAGCCGCGTCGATTCCGCGCGCATCGCGAGCATCAAGGCGCAGAACGCGGGCCTCACGCTCGCCGGTTCGGCGGTCGCATCGGATGCGTTCTTCCCGTTCCGCGACGGCCTCGACGTCGTCGTGGCAGCGGGCGCGACCTGCGTGATCCAGCCGGGCGGCTCGGTGCGCGACGACGAAGTGGTCGCGGCGGCCGACGAGCACAACATCGCGATGATCCTGACGGGCGTGCGCCACTTCCGTCACTGATCGCACGCGACCCATGCGGTCGCGGTACGCAAGCCCGGCGGCATTCAACCCGCCGGGTTTTTTATTGCGCGGCACCGTCGCACGCCACCGAGCAACCGGCACGCCGCACCATTCGTTGTAGTATCGCTGCATCCGGCATTTCTCCCGACTCATGCGAATTCTCGGCATCGACCCCGGCCTGCGCGTCACCGGCTTCGGCATCATCGACGTCAGCGGCCACCGGCTCGCCTACGTGGCGAGCGGCGTGATCCGCACGCCGACGGCCGACCTGGCCACCCGGCTCGGCACCATCTTCCAGGGCGTGTCGACGATCGTGCGCGAACATGCGCCCGACCAGGCCGCGATCGAAAAGGTGTTCGTCAACGTGAACCCGCAATCGACGCTGCTGCTCGGCCAGGCGCGCGGCGCCGCGATCTGCGGCCTCGTCGCGGGCGGGCTGCCGGTCGCCGAGTACACGGCGCTGCAGCTCAAGCAGGCTGTCGTCGGCTACGGCCGCGCGACCAAGACGCAGATGCAGGAGATGGTCACGCGGCTGCTCAACCTGTCCGGCCAGCCCGGCAGCGACGCCGCCGACGCGCTCGGTATGGCGATCTGCCATGCGCACAGCGGCAATACGCTCAGCACGCTCGGCGGCCTCGCGCCGGCACTCGCGAAGAAAGGGCTGCGCGTGCGGCGCGGCCGGCTCGTCGGCTGACGCCGCGGTGCCCCGCCCGCTTCACGCTGCCCGATCGGCCCGGCCATCGGCTTTCCACCGCGCGTGCGCTACACTCGCGCTTTCTTCCTCGCCTCGCTGAATCCATGATCGGTCGCATCGCCGGCATCCTCCTCGAAAAGAACCCGCCTCACCTGCTCGTCGACTGCGGCGGCGTCGGCTACGAAATCGACGTGCCGATGAGCACGTTCTACAACCTGCCGCAATCCGGCGAACGGGTCGTGCTGCTCACGCAGCAGATCGTCCGCGAGGACGCGCACCTGCTGTACGGCTTCCTGACCGCGCAGGAGCGCACGACCTTCCGCGAGCTGCTGAAGATCACCGGGATCGGTGCGCGCATGGCGCTCGCCGTGCTGTCCGGCATGAGCGTGCAGGAGCTCGCGCAGGCCGTGACGATGCAGGACGCCGCCCGGCTCACCCGCCTGCCCGGCATCGGCAAGAAAACGGCCGAACGCCTGCTGCTGGAACTGAAGGGCAAGCTCGGCGCCGACCTCGGCGCGCTCGCTGGCGCCGCATCGCCGTCCGACCACGCGACCGACATCCTCAACGCGCTGCTCGCGCTCGGCTATTCCGAGAAGGAAGGCCTCGCCGCGATCAAGAACGTGCCGGCCGGCACCGGTGTATCCGAAGGCATCAAGCTCGCGCTCAAGGCGCTGTCGAAGGCTTAAGGTCCACGCGGGCCACGTGTCCGACGCAGTGTCGCGCCGCCGCATGCGGCGCGCCAGTCGGCCGTTCGGCCAGGTTTGCCGCGCAGCGCCACGCGGTACAATGGCCGCATGATTGAAACCGACAAACTCGCCACCGAGCGGATCATCGCCGCCACGCCCGCCTCGTCGCACGAGGAGGTGTTCGAACGCGCGCTGCGGCCGCGCCAGCTCGACGAATACGTCGGCCAGGAAAAGGTGCGCGCGCAGCTCGAGATCTTCATCGAGGCCGCCAAGCGTCGCTCCGAGCCGCTCGACCACGTGCTGCTGTTCGGCCCGCCCGGTCTCGGCAAGACCACGCTCGCGCACATCATCGCGCGCGAAATGGGCGTCAACCTGCGCCAGACGTCGGGCCCGGTGCTCGAGCGCGCGGGCGACCTCGCGGCGCTGCTGACGAACCTCGAAGCGAACGACGTGCTGTTCATCGACGAAATCCACCGGCTGTCGCCAGTCGTCGAGGAAATCCTGTATCCGGCACTCGAGGATTACCAGATCGACATCATGATCGGCGAAGGTCCGGCCGCGCGCAGCGTGAAGCTCGACCTGCAGCCGTTCACGCTCGTCGGCGCGACCACCCGCGCCGGGATGCTGACCAATCCGCTACGCGACCGTTTCGGGATCGTCGCGCGCCTCGAGTTCTATAACGCGGAGCAGCTGTCGCGCATCGTGCGACGCTCGGCATCGCTGCTCAACGCGCAGATCGATCCGAACGGTGCGCTCGAGATCGCGAAGCGCTCGCGCGGCACGCCGCGGATTGCGAACCGGCTGTTGCGCCGCGTGCGCGATTACGCTGAGGTGAAGGCGGACGGCAACATCACGGCGGCCGTCGCCGATGCGGCGCTCGCGATGCTCGACGTCGATCCGGTCGGCTTCGACCTGATGGACCGCAAGCTGCTCGAAGCGATCCTGCACAAGTTCGATGGCGGCCCGGTCGGCATCGACAACCTTGCCGCGGCAATCGGCGAGGAGCGCGACACGATCGAGGACGTCCTCGAACCGTATCTGATCCAGCAGGGCTTCCTGCAGCGCACGCCACGCGGGCGCGTGGCGACGCTGCTGACCTACCGCCACTTTGGGCTCGCGGCGCCCGACGCCGGCCCGGCACGCAACTCGTGGGAGCTGCCCGACGGGCCGTGACCGCCCGCTCGACGCCACGCAAGCGATGACGACGAAGCGATGACGACGCCCATTCACCCGCCCCCCGGCGCGCCTGCGTCACACCCGCGCTGGCTCGAACCGATCCGCAAGCGGCTCGTGGCCGCCGTCACGCATCTGACGACGGGCAGCGGCCCGTCGCTCGACTTCTCGTCGCCGCCCGGCGATCCGGGCCTGTTCGGCCCCGACGCGGTCTGCTGGCGCATGCACGCGGACTTCACGTCGATGATGACGGGCGGCATTTCCGCGCTGCTGCTGCAGGCGCTGCATCCGCTCGCGCTTGCCGGCGTGTGGGATCATTCGTCGTTTCGCACCGACATCCTCGGTCGGCTGCGGCGCACCGCGACATTCATTTCCGGCACCACGTTCGGCAATCGCGCCGACGCGCTCGCACTGATCGAGCGCGTGAAGGCGATTCACGCGAAGGTGCACGGCACCGCGCCCGACGGGCGGCCGTACCGCGCCGACGATCCTGCGCTGCTGACCTGGGTGCACGTCGCGGAGGTATCGAGCTTTCTCGCCGCGCATCTGCGCTACGTGAACCCGGCATTGCCGGGCGATCTGCAGGATCGCTATTACGAAGAGACGGCGCGGATCGCCGAGATGCTCGGTGCACAACACGTACCCCGTTCGCGCGCCGAGATCGCCGCGTATCTCATGCGCATGCGGCCCGAGCTCGAGGCCGGGCCGCGCACGTTCGACGTGATGCGGATCCTGTTGAATGCGCCCGTCGCACGGCCCGCGATGCGGCCCGCCGCGACGCTCGTGATGCACGCGGGCATCGATCTGCTGCCGCACTGGGCGCAGGACATGCTCGGCGTTTCAGCGTTCGCGCCATTGCGGCGCGCGGTCGTCCGGCCCGGCGTGCGCGCGGTCGCGCCGGTGTTGCGCTGGGCGCTCATCAACGGCGCGTCGAAGCGTGCGCGTCGCCGCGCGACAGCGCACGTTCAATTGCATTCGGAAAAGAAAGGCAGCTGACGCGCGGTGCGCCGCCGACGATGCCCACCATTGCCGCACGATACGCACGACCCGGGCTCAGGCGCGCGTCAACCTGGCTGGCAAGCGCATGCTCCGCGCCGCAGTGCATGCTCCGCGCCCTCCGACGACAGCGTCAGCAACGCCCGCCGCCTGCGCCTACAACACCTTGCTGTAGCCGTCGTCGTCGCTCGCCTCGTTCAGATGCGAGATGTCGGCCCAGTGCACGACGTTCGCGCGCCCGTCCACGTAGTCGACCACATTGATGCTCGTATTGAGCAGCTGATAGTTGCGCGGCGCATCGAGATCGAGCCCGTTCGCGAACCGGTACACGCAATCGAGCACACCGCCGTGCGCGACGCACGCGATCCGGCCGCCCGAATGCGCGGCGACGATCGGTTCAAGCGCATGCAGCACCCGGTGATAGAACGCGCGCTGCGATTCGCCGCCTTCGGGTTCGAAGCCCGGATCGCGCGTCTGCCAGGCGGCATACGCGTCCGGAAAGCGCTCCTCGATCTCGGTGCTGTCATGGCCCTGGAAGATGCCGTATGCACGCTCGCGCAGGCCCTGGTTCAGCACGAGCGACAGGCCGAGCGCATCGGCGGCCGGTTGCGCGGTCTGCTGCGCGCGCATCAGGTCGCTCGAATAGATCGCGTCGATCCGCGCACCGTCACGCACGTCGCGCGCGAGACGCGCGGCCAGCCGCTGCGCCTGCGCGACGCCCGTATCGGCCAGCGGAATGTCGATATGGCCCTGGATGCGCTTGATGCGGTTCCAGGCCGTCTCGCCATGACGGATGAAGAGAATCTGCGTGGTAGCCATCGCGACGGCGCTCCCGGAAAGAGTCAGGGCCAGGAATCAGGGCCCAGGATCGGGACCCTGATTCGGGGCCAAAAATCAGGGCTGAAAATCACGGCCGCACTTGCAGCCAGAATGTCACGGGCCCGTCGTTGACGAGCGAGACCTGCATGTCGGCGCCGAATTCGCCCGTCGCGACGACCGGATGGCGCGTACGCGCCGCGGTGACGAAGTAATCGAACAGGCGCTCGCCCTCGTCGGGCGGCGCCGCCGGCGTGAAGCTCGGCCGCAGGCCGCTGTTCGTGTCGGCGGCCAGCGTGAACTGCGACACGAGCAGCAGACCGCCCGCGCGCCCTTCACCATCGATATTCGACACCGGCAGGTTCATCTTGCCGGCCGCATCGCTGAACACGCGGTAGCCGAGCATCTTCGCGAGCAGTTTGTCCGCCGCCGCTTCGGTGTCGCCGCGCTCCGCGCAGACGAGCGCGAGCAGGCCCGCGCCGATCTCGCCCGTCACGCGTTCGCCGACGCGCACGTCGGCGCGCTTCACGCGCTGGATCAGCGCGATCATGCGGTCAGCGTCACGCGCGCGAAGCGTCGCTTGCCGACCTGCACGACATACTCGCCCGCGTCGACCTTGAGGCCCTTGTCCGACACGGTCGCACCGTCGATCTTCACGCCACTCTGCTCGATATTGCGCAGCGCTTCGCTCGTCGACGGCACGAGGCCCGCCTGCTTCAGCAGCTGGCCGATCGCGAGCGGCGCGCCCGCGAGCGTCACCGACGGGATGTCGTCCGGCACGCCGCCCTTCGCGCGGTGGTTGAAATCTTCGAGCGCGCGCTCGGCGTCGGCCTGCGAATGGAAGCGCGCGACGATTTCCTGCGCGAGCAGCACCTTGAAATCACGCGGGTTGCGGCCCGCTTCGGCCTCGCGGCGGAAGCCGACGATCTCGTCCATGCTGCGGAACGACAGCAGCTCGAAGTAACGCCACATCAGCGTGTCCGAGATGCTCATCAGCTTGCCGAACATGTCGGTCGGCTTCTCGCTGATGCCGACATAGTTGCCCTTCGACTTCGACATCTTCTCGACGCCGTCGAGGCCTTCGAGCAGCGGCATCGTCAGGATGCACTGCTGTTCCTGCCCGTACTGCTTCTGCAGTTCGCGGCCGACCAGCAGGTTGAACTTCTGGTCGGTGCCGCCCAGTTCGAGATCGGCATTCAGCGCGACCGAATCGTAGCCCTGCATCAGCGGGTACAGGAATTCGTGGATCGAGATCGGCACGCCGCCCTGGAAGCGCTTCGTGAAATCCTCGCGCTCGAGAATCCGCGCGACCGTGTAGCGCGACGCGAGCTTGATCATCCCGTCCGCGCCGAGCGGCATCGACCATTCGCTGTTGTAGCGGATCTCGGTCTTGTCGCGGTCGAGCACGAGCGCGGCCTGCTCGAAGTAGGTCTTCGCGTTCGATTCGATCTGCTCGCGCGTGAGCGGCGGGCGCGTCGCGTTGCGGCCGGACGGGTCGCCGATCAGCGACGTGAAATCGCCGATCAGGAAGATCACCGTGTGGCCGAGGTCCTGCAGCTGACGCATCTTGTTCAGCACGACCGTGTGGCCGATGTGGATGTCGGGCGCAGTCGGGTCGAGGCCGAGCTTGATGCGAAGCGGCGTGCCCGTGGCGGCGCTTTTCGCGAGCTTCTGCGCGAACTCTTCCTCGATCAGCAGTTCGTCGACGCCGCGCTTCGTGACGGCGAGCGCATGCCGGACTTCGTCGGTGATCGGGAAAACAGGCTTGGAACTGGGTTCGGTGCTCATCGGTGCCAGGAGGAATGTCGCAAAAAGAAGGATTTTCCCATAACTTGCGCGCGCGTCGCTTAACGGCGGCCACGGTTGCGCGGATAATCGGGCGCAAGGCGCGCGGCAACAGCCGGCGCCGCACGATTCGGGAGGGATCACGTGCCGCTAAAGCGCCCGCCACCCGGCCATCCGGCCGACGGCGTTTACTTCGGGTTGATGTCGGGAACGAGCATGGACGGCGTCGACGGCGTCGCCGTGCGCTTCGAGGCCGGCAAGCCGCCGGCGGTGCTCGCCGAGGCGTTCGTCGGGTTTGCGCAGTCGCTGCGCGACGCACTGTTCGCGCTGCAGCAGCCGGGCGATGACGAGATCGAGCGCGAAGCGCTCGCGGCCAATGCGCTCGCGGCCCGCTATGCGGTGTGCTGTCATGAACTGCAGCGCGCGGCGGGGCTCGCGCCCGACCAGGTGCGCGCGATCGGCGTGCACGGCCAGACGGTGCGGCATCGCCCCGAGCGTGGCTATACGCGGCAGATCAACAATGGGGCATTGCTCGCCGAGCTGACGCACATCGACGTGATTGCCGATTTCCGCAGCCGCGACGTCGCCGCGGGTGGCCAGGGCGCGCCGCTCGTGCCGGCATTCCACGCAACCGTGTTCGGCGCACCGGGCGAGACGCGCGTCGTCTGCAATCTCGGCGGCATCAGCAACATCACGATCCTGCCCGGCGAAGGCGGCAGCGCCGTGCGCGGCTTCGACTGCGGTCCGGCCAACGCGCTGATCGATGCGTGGGCGGCCCGCCATCTCGGCAAGCCATACGACGACGGCGGCAAGTTCGCCGCGCGCGGCACTGTCGTCGCCCCGCTTCTCGACGCATTGCTCGACGAGCCGTACTTCGATGCGCCGCCGCCGAAAAGCACGGGGCGCGACCTGTTCAACCCGGCTTGGCTCGACGCGAAACTCGCCGCATTCGCACAGGTGACGCCGGAAGATGTGCAGGCGACGCTCACGGCGCTCACCGCCGTATCGATCGCCCGCGAGATCGCGCGCCACGCACCCGACTGCTGCGCGGTCTACGCATGCGGCGGCGGCGCCCGCAACCCGGTGCTGCTCGATGCGCTAGGCAACGCGCTGCGCGAGCGCGGCGTGCGCGCGGCGGTCGACACCACCACCACGCTCGGCGTGCCGCCGCAGCAGGTCGAAGCGCTGGCATTCGCGTGGCTCGCGCGCCGCTTCACCGCGCGCGAGCCCGGCAATCTCGCGTCGGTCACGGGCGCAGCCGGCGACCGCGTGCTCGGCGCGCTCTATCCGCATTAACAATGCGTGCAACAGGCGTGCACGCGGCATGCGCCGCGAACAGACAGGCATAAAAAACGGGGCATGAAGCCCCGTTTTTCATTCGAGCATCCCGCTCAGACCGAGAACGACGAACCGCACCCGCAGGTGGTCGACGCGTTCGGATTCTTGATCACGAACTGCGCACCGTTCAGGTCGTCCTTGTAGTCGATTTCTGCGCCAACCAGATACTGGTAGCTCATCGAGTCGATCAACAGCTGGACGCCGTTCTTGTTCATCACGGTGTCGTCCTCGTTGACTTCCTCGTCGAACGTGAAGCCATACTGGAAGCCCGAGCAGCCGCCGCCCTGCACGAACACGCGCAGCTTCAGGTCGGGGTTGCCTTCTTCGTCGATCAATTGCTTGACCTTCTCGGCCGCCGCATCGGTAAAGACGAACGGTGCCGGCATTTCGGTCGTGGCTGCGGATTCGGTAACAGCGTTCATGCGAACTCTCCAAAAGGCTTTAGCCGCTATTGTAGGGCTGATCTCAATATCGTGCTGATGTCCATGAAATCAACAGGTTCTTGTCGATTTCGTCAAACCGGGTGCCCGGCGTGGGCCAGCCAGCACCTGCGACCGCCTGTACACGCGCAACGGCGAACCGGACGCGCATAAAAAAACCGCCAGCGTGAAAGCTGGCGGTTTTTTCCGGCAGGCGCCGCCAGAAGCGGCGCACGACCGTGAAGCGCTTAACGCTTCGAGAACTGCTTTGCGCGGCGTGCCTTGCGCAGACCAACCTTCTTACGCTCGACTTCACGTGCATCGCGCGTGACGAAGCCTGCGCTCGACAGCGACGGCTTCAGCGTTGCGTCGTAGTCGATCAGCGCGCGGGTGATGCCGTGACGCACTGCGCCTGCCTGACCCGTTTCGCCGCCGCCCGTCACGTTCACCTTGATGTCGAACGTCTGGCCGTGGTTCGTGAGTTCCAGCGGTTGACGCACGATCATCAGCGACGTTTCGCGCGAGAAGTAGTCAGCGATAGGCTTGCCGTTGACGATGATGTCGCCCTTGCCAGCCTTGATGAAGACACGAGCGACTGCGCTCTTGCGGCGGCCCGTACCGTAATTCCAGTTACCGATCATGTGGGCTCCCCTTAGATCTCGAGCGCCTTCGGCTGTTGAGCCGAGTGCGGATGCGTCGCTTCAGCGTAGACCTTCAGCTTCTTGATCATCGCGTAGCCGAGCGGGCCCTTCGGCAGCATGCCCTTGACCGCCTTCTCGAGCGCACGGCCCGGGAAGCGTTCTTGCATCTTGCCGAACGTCGTTTCATAGATACCGCCCGGGTAGCCCGAGTGACGGTAGTACTTCTTGTCCAGAGTCTTGTTGCCCGTGACCTTCAGCTTGCTCGCGTTGATGATGATGATGAAATCACCAGTGTCGACGTGCGGGGTGAACTCAGGCTTGTGCTTGCCGCGCAGACGGCGTGCCACTTCGCTGGCAACACGGCCGAGAACCTTATCCGTCGCGTCAATCACGTACCATTCGCGCGTCACCTCATGGGCTTTTGCGGAAAACGTCTTCATGATCGATCCAAAAAAAATGCTTTGCCCGATGTGTTCTTTCCTGCTTGTCTAGGTGCGCTTCGAGGCGCGGTGCAGGCTCTCCCTGTTCTTTTTCCGTGGGCATGAATGCGGAAAAGCCCTGAATTATAAAGGAAATGACACACCGCGGTCAAAGAGAATCCGCGCCTCGCTGCGCGGTGCGCGCGAAATAGGCGAAAATCCGGTCGTGCCCCGTTAAAACCGGACGAATCCGAGCGCCCGGGGGCATGCATCGGTGCGCAGTTCATCACCTGCGCGCACCGGACAGGAGAACAACAAACATGATGAAGCCACTGAAGCCACGACTCACGCCCTTCTTCGCGGCCGCCCTGCTGATCGGCGCCGCCACACCCGGCGCGGCCGACGCGGCTGACTGCCACGCGAAGCTCGAGACGCTCGACGCGCGGATCGCCGCCGCCCGCGAAAGCCACGCCGAAGACCGCATCACCCGCCTGCGCGCCGTGCGCGAACGGGTCCGGCGTTTCTGCTCGCAGCGCCATGGCCACGCATCCGCCGTTCACGCACCGGCACCGCGTCCGCGCGGCGCGGCATCAGGCTCAACCGCGCAGGCCGCCGGCCGGCAACCTGCATAGCGGTCATGTGACGCGCATTTCGCGCGTCGATCCTTGCGCAGGACGAAAAAAAGCCCGAACGACTGGTTCGGGCTTAATCCACCATTGGAGGAGGGTGGAGGAGACATTCGGAGGTTGTCGCAGCGCGACAACCAATGAGACGGATTATACGAACCCGCGCCCGACAGCACAAGAAAATTTGCATTACGAAATCTCACACCACGATACGAAATTATCAGAATCGGCGTGACGTATCGGATTTCATTCGAAAAATCAGCAAGTTGCACGCATCAACAGTAAATCCAGTCAGCTCGCCAATAGAGTAAAACCCCTAAAAAACGACGGGTTTTTGGCAACTTGCCGTCCGCCCCATGCGATACCACGGCACCCGTCGGTCGACATCGTGCAGTGCATCAGCCGACCGTTGCGTCGCGGGCTACAATGCCGGTTCGAATTCGAATCAGGCAACGCTGGAGCGCAAGCATGGAATGCAAAGTGAGCTGGTTGGGACAGGACGGCATGGCATTTGCCGCCCAGACCGGAAGCGGGCACCTCGTCGCGATGGACGGCGCGCCGGAAGGCGGCGGCCACAATCTGGCAGCGCGTCCGATGGAGATGGTACTGGTCGGCACCGGCGGCTGCACCGCCTACGATGTCGTGCTGATCCTGAAGAAAAGCCGCCAGGACGTTACCGGCTGCTCGGTCACGCTGAAGGCCGAGCGCGCAAGCGAAGATCCGAAGGTCTTCACGAAGATCCACTTCCACTTCACCGTCACGGGCCGCAACCTGAACCCGTCCACGGTCGAGCGCGCGATCAACCTGTCGCACGACAAGTACTGCTCCGCGTCGATCATGATCGCGAAGACGGCCGAGCTCACGCACTCGTTCGACATCGTCGCGGCCTGAACCGGCATTCCGTCGCGCGGACGTAAAAAGGGCCGGCGTCTCGCGACGAGACGCCGGCCCTTTTTTGCATTCGAGCGGCAAAGCAGGCCGATAAGCCGGATTCTGTGCACGCCGCGCGCCCGAAGGCGCACGGCGCGTGGCAGCCATTCCTCTAGGCGCGCCATTGCTGACGCGCTCAAGCTTCCTACCCGCAGACGAGACGGGGGCCCCGTCCTGCATCCGAAAATGCGCGCCTGCCTACTTGGAATTGCTCCGGGTGGAGGTTACCGTGCCGGCGAACGTCGCCGTCGCCGCGGTGCGCTCTTACCGCACCGTTTCACCCTTACCTGATCCCGGCTTGCGCCGGGCCATCGGCGGTTTGCTTTCTGTTGCCCTGTTCCGCGTGTCGCCACGGATGGCCGTTAGCCATCACCCTGCCCTGTGGAGTCCGGACTTTCCTCGCCCCCGCCTGCCCGAAGGCGGCGGGGCCGCGACTGCCTGGCCTGCTTTGCGACGCGCATTCTAGCACTGTGCGCCGCGCGTCACACTGGTCGTGCACGCCGCCCACTGCGAAATACCGTTGGATCGTCGTAGAACGACGGATCGGCGTTGGCCGCGCACCAGCCCGGCACGCCCAGCACCGGCAGCGGCGAGAAGTCGCGGCTTGTCAGGTCTCGCGTCGCGAGCATCTGCGCGACCTGCGCATCGACGTGCCCGGCCTGGCGCGCGGCCGGCCACGAAAAATAGTCGTCGCTCACTTCGACGATCCATGTGTGCGCGGTGCAGGACTTGTACGGTGCGACGAGTTTCTCGAGCAGCGCGTGCCCGACGAGCCGCACCTCGCAACGCGCGCCCCACGCGTCGCGCGCAGCCACCAGCAGCGCGCGCCAGTCGAAGCCGCGCAGCGCGTCGGCGAGTGCCGGATCGGCCGTCACGAACAACGCGGCATTCTCGTCGAACAGCGTCAGCGCGTCGCGCAACGAGCCGCGCACGGGCCCGACGCCGCCTGCCGTGTCGATCGCCGCGGCCTGGCGCGCGTTCAGCGCCGCCTTGATGCGCGGATACGCGAACCAGACGAGCGCATTGAAGAGGTCGTGCAGATTGTGCCGGGTCGGCACGCCGCCCGTTGCGGCGATATGGGTCTCGTACGCGACGCCGGCCGGCAGGTCGGCTTGCGGCACGAAGCGCAGCGGCGCACCGCGACCGCTTACGAGTGGCGTGCCGCCCGTCGCGCCGTTCAGTACACCATTCCGTGCGCCATGCAGTGCGCCATTGAGCGCGGCGAGCAGCGCGGATTCACCGTCGAGCGCGCCCGCCTGCGCAACGCGCCCCGTTGCGGCGACCCCCGCGAGCCACGGCGCGGACCAGTCGATCCGCGCAAATGCCGCCGCATCAGCGCCGGCCGGCTGGCCGGCCTCGCGCGGCGGCGCAGCGTTCACGCGAGCTTCCAGCCGATCGACTCGCCTGCGCGCAGCGGCACGACCGGCGTGTCGCCCGCGAGGATCTCGAGCGGCAGCTCCCACGGTTCGCGGCGCAGCGTGACCGTCTCGCTGCTGCGCGGCAGGCCGTAGAAATCCGCGCCGAAGAAGCTTGCGAATCCTTCGAGCTTGTCGAGCGCGCCGGCGTTGTCGAACGCCTCCGCATACAGCTCGAGCGCATGCAGCGCCGTGTAGCAGCCCGCGCAGCCGCACGCGGCCTCCTTCGCGTTGCGTGCGTGCGGCGCGCTGTCGGTGCCGAGGAAGAAGCGCGGGTTGCCCGACGTCGCCGCCTCGACGAGCGCGATGCGGTGCGTCTCGCGCTTGAGCACCGGCAGGCAGTAGTAATGCGGGCGGATCCCGCCGACGAAGATCGCGTTGCGGTTGTACAGCAGGTGATGCGCGGTGATCGTCGCGCCGAGCAGGCCCGGCGCTGCGTCGGCGTCACGCACATAGTCGGCCGCGTCCTTCGTCGTGATGTGCTCGAACACGACCTTCAGGCCCGGGAAGTCGCGGCGCAGCGGCGTCATCACACGGTCGATGAACACTTTCTCGCGGTCGAACAGGTCGATCGACGCGTCGGTCACCTCGCCGTGCACGAGCAGCGGCATGCCGGCTTCCTGCATCGCCTCGAGCGTCTTCGCGCATTTCGCGAGATCGGTCACGCCGTGGTCCGAGTTCGTCGTCGCGCCGGCCGGATACAGCTTCACGCCGTGCACGAAGCCGCTTTCGCGCGCGCGGCGGATCTCGTCAGGCGGCGTGTTGTCGGTCAGGTACAGCGTCATCAGCGGCTCGAACGTCACGCCGGCGGGCACTGCGGCGAGAATCCGCTCGCGGTATGCGTGCGCCTGCTCGGTGGTCGTCACGGGCGGCTTCAGGTTCGGCATGATGATCGCGCGGCCGAACTGGCGCGCGGTGTGCGGCAGCACGGCGGCGAGCATGTCGCCGTCGCGAACGTGCAGGTGCCAGTCGTCGGGACGGGCGAGCGTCAGCGTCGCCGGGGAGGATGCGTTCGAGGCAGTCATAGGAGGGCGTCGTGAGGAACGGGAAAACGGTGCCGGAAGACGCCGGCGCGGGCCGACTGACGGCTAACCGCAACACGGGGCCGTTCGTCGGCGGAATCCGCTTTTTACCGCTGTTGGCTCGGTGATATGCTAGAAGCAGACATTGTACCGGGGTTCACCCGGTGCCGAATGCATCAACCGGCTCAACCCGTTCGACCGGTTCATTACCCCGCTTCAGCCTGCTGCCCCCAAGTAAAATGTGCCAACTCCTAGGAATGAACTGCGCCGCGCCGACGGACGTCACATTCTCATTCACCGGCTTCGCGGCCCGGGGCGGGCTCACCGACCACCATGCCGACGGCTGGGGCATCGCGTTCTTCGAAGACAAGGCCTGCCGCCTGTTCATCGATCACCAGGCATCGGCCACATCGCCGATCGCCGAGATGGTCAAGCGCTACCCGATCAAGTCGAAGAACACGATCGCGCACATCCGCAAGGCCACGCAGGGCCGCATCCTGCTCGAGAACAGCCACCCGTTCATGCGCGAGCTGTGGGGCCGGCACTGGATCTTCGCGCACAACGGCGACCTGCAGGACTACGCGCCCGACATGGAAGGCAGCGTCTATCACCCGGTCGGCACGACCGATAGCGAAAAAGCGTTCTGCGTGCTGATGCAGGGGCTGCGTGAAGCGTTCCCCGGCGCACAGCCGCCGCTGCCCGAGCTGTTCGAGCGGGTCGGCGAACTGACCCGCGGCATCACCGACCACGGCGTGTTCAACTTCCTGATGTCGAACGGACAGGCGCTCTTCGCGCACTGCTCGACGCGGCTGCACTACCTCGTGCGCCGCTGGCCGTTCTCGACCGCACACCTCGTCGACGAAGACCTGTCGATCGATTTCGCGAAGTACACGACGCCCGAGGATCGGGTCGCGGTGATCGCGACGCAGCCGCTCACCGACAACGAAGTGTGGACCGCGTTCGAGCCGGGCGAGCTGATCATGTTCCAGTGCGGCGACGTCGCCGCGCGGATGCAGATTCCGGTGCCGGCCGCCGTGCTCGAGAAGCTGCGCAACCCGGCGCTCGATGCGTCGGCGTCCGCGCCCTCGCGGCCGCTGCCTGCCGTCGAGGCGGATGTCAGCGAGGACGCGTTCGACTTCTGAACGCGAGCCCGCGCGCGCACCGCGGATACGGACGAAAAAAAACGCCTGGCATCGCCAGGCGTTTCCGTTTGCGGCGGCACGCGAAGGGCTGGAAGGCGGCCCCGCCGCCCTCCCCGCTTCAGTGCAGGATCTTCGCGAGGAAGTCCTTCGCGCGGTCCGAGCGCGGATTCGCGAAGAAGTCTTCCTTGCGGTCGTCCTCGACGATCGCGCCCTTGTCCATGAAGATCACGCGGTGCGCGACCTTCTTCGCGAAGCCCATCTCGTGCGTGACGACCATCATCGTCATCCCTTCCTTCGCGAGTTCGACCATTACGTCGAGCACCTCGTTGATCATCTCGGGATCGAGCGCGGAGGTCGGTTCGTCGAACAGCATCGCGATCGGGTCCATCGACAGTGCGCGCGCAATCGCGACCCGCTGCTGCTGGCCGCCCGACAGCTGGCCCGGATACTTGTGCGCGTGCGCCTTCAGGCCGACGCGGTCGAGCAGCTTCAAACCCTTGTCGTTCGCTTCGTCCTTGCCGCGGCCGAGCACCTTGATCTGCGCGAGCGTCAGGTTCTCGGTGATCGACAGGTGCGGGAACAGCTCGAAATGCTGGAACACCATCCCGACCTTCGAGCGCAGCTTCGACAGGTTCGTCTTCTTGTCGCCGACCGACTGGCCGTTGACGAGGATCTCGCCCTGCTGGAACGGCTCGAGGCCGTTCACGGTCTTGATCAGCGTCGACTTGCCCGACCCCGACGGCCCGCAGACGACCACCACCTCGCCCTTCTTCACGTCGGTCGTGCAATCGGTGAGGACCTGAAACTGGCCGTACCACTTCGAAACGTTCTTGATGGAAATCATCTTGTGACCTTTTTCTGGAGACCTTTGACGAGGGCGGATGCCACCGAGCAAATCACGAAATAGCATGCGCCCGCGAACAGGATCATCTCGACGCTCGTGCCGTCGCGATCGCCGATGTTGGCGGCCGTGCGGAAGAAGTCCGCGAGACTGATCACATAGACGAGCGACGTGTCCTGGAACAGCACGATCGCCTGCGTGAGCAGCAGCGGCACCATCGCGCGGAAGGCCTGCGGCAGGATCACGAGGCGCATCGCCAGCGAATAGTTCATGCCGAGCGCGAACGCGGCATTCACCTGCCCGCGCGGCACAGCCTGGATGCCGGCGCGGATGATCTCCGAATAATACGCGGCTTCGAACAGCGAGAACGCGACCATCGCCGACGCGAGCCGGAT
Source organism: Burkholderia sp. Ac-20353 (assembly GCF_017104785.1). Taxonomy (NCBI): domain Bacteria; kingdom Pseudomonadati; phylum Pseudomonadota; class Betaproteobacteria; order Burkholderiales; family Burkholderiaceae; genus Burkholderia; species Burkholderia sp. Ac-20353. The sequence goes on from NZ_JAAGPL010000070.1 coordinate 34,055, forward strand.
GTCGATCGTCGGCGACAGCCCGAGCACGCCCTGCAGCACCTGCGGCACGATCAGGAAGAACCACAGCAGCACCATCACGAGCGGGATCGAACGGAACACCGTCACGTAGCCCTGCGCGAACCACGCGAGCGGCTTCACGCCCGACAGCCGCATCAGCGCAAGCAGCGTGCCCCAGACGATCCCGACCACGATCGCGATCAGCGTGATCTGCAACGTGATGATCGCCCCCGTCCACAGCGTCGGCAGCGCGCCGGGAATACTACTCCAGTCGAACTGATGCATCACTTGCCTCCGATATAGCCGGGCAGCCGCGATCGGCTCTCGATCCAGCGCATGAACGCCATCACGACGAGGTTGATGATCACGTAAGCGAGCGTGACCGCGATGAACGATTCATACGTCTGCGCGGTGTAGTCGACGAGCTGGCGCGCCTGCGCGGACAGGTCGAGCAGGCCGATCGTCGACGCGACCGCGGAGTTCTTGAAAATGTTCAGGAATTCCGACGTGAGCGGCGGCACGATGATCCGGTACGCGACCGGCAGCAGCACGTAGCGATAGGTCTGCCACTGCGTGAAGCCCATCGCGAGGCCCGCGGCGCGCTGGCCCTTCGGCAGCGCGTTGATGCCCGAGCGCACCTGCTCGCACACGCGCGCGCCCGTGAACAGCCCGAGACAGACGATCGACGCGGTGAAGAACTGCGTGTTCGGCGGCAGCTGCTTGATCCAGGTGCCGATCGACGGCGGCAGCAGTTCCGGCACGACGAGGTACCAGACGAAGAACTGCACGATCAGCGGGATGTTCCGGAAGATCGACACGTAGAGGGTGCCGATTGCCGACAGCCATTTGTTCGGCACGGTGCGCAGTACGCCGAACAGCGAGCCGACGATCAGCGCGATCACCCAGGCGGTGAGCGATACCTTGATCGTCACCCAGAACCCGGACATCAGCCATCCGAAATAAGTGGTCGGCTCGCCGGTCGACACGGGGCTCAGCAAGATGCCCCAGTTCCAGTGGTATGACATGGACAAGACTCCAGCAAAAAGAAACGGAAGAAGCGTGGCCTCTTCCGTTTCGTCAGCGTCAACTCTGCTTCAACGGACGCGCGGTCAGTCGAGCGCCTTGTCGTTCGGGTTCGCGTACAGCTTCTTCATCGAGTCGGACAGCGGGAACTTCAGGTTGAGCCCCTTCGGCGGAATCGGATTCTCGAACCACTTCGAGTAGATCTTCTCGGCTTCGCCGGACTTCTCGACCTGCGCGATCGCATCGTCGACGACCTTCTTGAACGCCGGATCGTCCTTGCGCATCATGCAGCCGTACGCTTCTTCGGACTGCGGCGTGCCGACGATCACCCACTCGTCCGGCTTCTTCGCCTTCGCGCGCTCGCCCGCGAGCAGCGCGTCGTCCATCATGAACGCAACCGCGCGGCCCGATTCCAGCGTATTGAACGAATCGCCGTGATCCTTCGCGCTGATGATGTTCATGCCCATCTGCTTGTCGTTGTTCATCTTGCGCAGCAGACGCTCGGACGTCGTGCCGGCCGTCGTCACGACGGTCTTGCCCTTCAGGTCCGCGAAATCCTTGACGCCCGAGCTCTTGTTCGTCATCAGGCGCGTGCCGATCACGAAGATCGTGTCCGAGAACGCAGCCTGTTGCTGGCGTTCCGCATTGTTGGTCGTCGAGCCGCACTCGATGTCGACCGTGCCGTTCTGCACGAGCGGGATGCGGTTCTGCGACGTGACGGGGAGGTTCTTCACCTGCAGGTTCGGCAGGTTCAGCTTCTTCTTCACCGCGTCGACCACCTTCATCTGGAATTCGCGCGAGTAGCCGACGACCTGCTGCTTTTCGTCGTAGTAGGAGAACGGGATCGACGATTCGCGGTGGCCCAGCGCGATCACGCCCGTGTCCTTGATTTTCTTCAGCGTGCCGGTCTCCTGGGCGTGCGCGCCGCCTGCAAACGCGCAGAGCGCTGCTGCCATCAGGACTGCCTTGTTGAATTTCATTTTGTTCATCTCCTTGGCTAAAACCCGCGCCAGTGTATCAAAGTAATATTTCTGAAAGTACTGGTTGTTTACCGCACTCCGGAGCGCGCTGCAAGTAGCCTTCCTCCCGGCTCCGGCGCCCGAATGCGCGCGCGGGCGACACCGGATCCGGTGCCGCCCGCGCGAGGTTCATGTACGCAATCGGATGGATTGCGTCATGGCTTGATCGACGTCAATCCCGACGTCAATCGATCAGGGGTACAGACCGCGCATTTCGCGCGCCATCAGGATGCGCTTGCACGCGACGATGAACGCCGCGGTACGCACCGACACCTTGTGCTCTTCCGCGACCGCCCACACGCCGGCGAACGCTTCGCGCATCACGCGCTCGAGACGGTGGTTGATCTCGTCTTCGGTCCAGAAGAAGCTCGAGAAATCCTGCACCCACTCGAAGTACGACACGGTCACGCCGCCCGCGTTCGCGATCACGTCCGGGATCACGAGCACGCCGTTCGCGCTCAGGATGTCGTCCGCCGCCGTCGTCGTCGGGCCGTTCGCGCCTTCGACGATGATCTTCGTACGAATCTTCGACGCGTTCTTCTCGGTGATCTGGTTTTCCAGCGCAGCCGGGATCAGGATGTCGGTCTCGACCGTCCAGAACTCGTCGTTCGGCATCGGCTCCGAGCCTTCGAAGCCCGCGACGCCGCCCGTGCGTGCGACGTGGTCGAGCAGCTTGTTCGAATCGAGGCCGGCCGGCTGGTAGATCGTGCCGGTGTGATCCTGCACTGCGATCACCTTCGCGCCCGCTTCCTGGAACAGCTTCGCCGCGATGCCGCCGACGTTGCCGAAGCCCTGCACCGCGATGCGCGCGCCGGCGATTTCGAGGCCCTTCTTCTTCGCCGCTTCGCAGCCGACGACGAACACGCCGCGGCCCGTTGCTTCCTTGCGGCCGAGCGAACCGCCGAGCGAGATCGGCTTGCCGGTCACGACGCCGGTGGCCGTCTGGCCCTGGTTCATCGAGTACGTGTCCATCATCCACGCCATCACCTGTTCGTTGGTGTTGACGTCCGGTGCCGGAATGTCGGTGTTCGGCCCGATGATGATGCCGATTTCGCTGGTGTAGCGGCGCGTCACGCGCTCGAGCTCACCACGCGACAGCTTGCGCGGGTCGACACGGATGCCGCCCTTCGCGCCGCCGTACGGCACGTTCACTGCTGCGTTCTTCACCGACATCCACGCGGACAGCGCCATCACTTCCGACAGCGTCACGTCCTGGTGGTAACGCACGCCACCCTTGCCCGGACCGCGCGACACGTTGTGCTGCACGCGATAGCCTTCGAAGTGCGCAACGGTGCCGTTGTCGAGTTCGATCGGCACGTCGACGACCAGGATGCGCTTCGGGCGCTTCAGCGTTTCGAGCCAGCGCGACAGCGAGCCGAGGTACGGCGCGACGCGATCGACTTGCTGAAGATAGTTGCCCCACGGGCCGAGATCGTCGGCGTGCAGGTAGGACGGGATGGACTGCAATTGCGAAGACATGGATTCTCCAACGGTCAACGGATGGCGCACATTGTCGAAAAACCCGTTTTTTTTATCCAATGCCGTTTGCTTATTCGATTATGCGTTTCTTGCATGATCGCGATTTTTCGCAAATACGCGGTCGATTTACGCAAGAACGGTCGCGATCGGCCGTCGATCCGGTGCGCGAAAAATCGTGTCGGCCGGGTGTCAGTCGGGTGTGGGTCGGGGGTCGGCGTCAGCCGGCCGCCTCGCGCAACTCGTCGCTGACCACATCCCACAGCGCGCGCACGAGCTTTTGCCGCGGCTCGTCGCCCTGCAGCGTGACCTTGTCGCAGTAGAGCCGGATTTCCATCGTCAGCGTGAACGGATGCGCACCGCCGCGCACCGCGCGGTCGAGCCGGATCAGCCGCCCGCCCGCGACCGCGTCCTCGACCGCGCTGTGTGGCAGGAATGCGATGCCGTGGCCCGCGAGCGCCATCGCCTTCAGCCCTTCGGCCATGTCGGTTTCGTACACGCGATCGAGGAACAGCGGGGTCGGCGCGTTCGCGATGATCACCTCGGTCATCCGGCCGAGGTACGCGTTCGGCGTGTACGACAGGTACGGCACGCGCGCGTCCGCCGTGCCCGGCAGCGTGTAGCGCGGCCGCCCCGCGCGGCCGGGCGCCGAGAACGGGCTGATCGGCTCGCTGCCGAGCGCCAGCATGTCGTAGCGCGCGGGGTCGAGCGCGACGGGGTGGCTCGGATGGTGATAGCCCATCACGAGATCGCAGCCGCCCTCGACGAGCGACAGCACGGCGTCGTGCACGTTCAGCGCGCGCAGCCGGGTGTGAACCGGCCCCATCTTCGCCTCGATCCGCTGCAGCCAGCGCGGAAAATAGGTGAGCGACAGCGTGTGCGGCACCGCGAACTCGATCGTCGGCACCGGCGCGCCGACGTGGCCGCGCAACAGCGTGCGCGCCTCGTGCGCCTGCGACAGCATCGTCAGCGCCTGTTCGTAGAAGATCTGGCCGGCCTGCGTGAGCCGCGTCGGATAAACCGAACGATCGATCAGTTCGGTCGCGAGCCAAGCCTCGAGCGCCTGGATGCGGCGCGAGAATGCCGGCTGCGACACGTGCCGCAATTCGGCGGACCGGCTAAAGCTGCGCGTCTCCGCGAGCGAGACGAAGTCTTCGAGCCATTTCAGTTCCATGCGGGCGGGCGCGGCGGGCGGCAGTCGGGAAGAAGCCGGCATTTTACCGGCGCAATGGGGCCGGCGACGCGCGATGACGGCATGACGGCATGTCGGCCCCGCATTGTCCGAGTACCTCGAGCCGGGTCCCTATACAAACAGGGCACGCCCTTCACGACGCCCCCAAACAGGTGCATCCCGCAGCGCATCGCACTCGTTGTGCATCGCCGCACCAGCGCCGCGCCGCACGCACGCGCACGGTGCCCTCGCCGCTTTCGCGCTGGCAGTCGCAATTTGCCGCGATGCCTGCCACAAAAGGCCGGGGGGTTACTTCAGACAAAACATGCCAACCGTTGGCATGGACATTGCGGAACACGAACCCGGCACCGCCGCACGGCGCCCGCCCGACGTTCCGTCCGACCTCGCCCGGCCCCCGGCCGGCATCCCGGAGAGGCTAAATCGATGAAGACCTTGCGTACTTCCCTGCAGAGCGGCAACTGGCGCTCGCTGCTCGCGTGCTTCCTGTATTTCGACACCGGCTTCACCGTCTGGGTGCTGTACGGCCCGCTCGCACCGTTCATCGGCAAGGACATCGCGATGTCCGCCGCGCAGCAGGGCTTTCTCGTCGCGGTGCCGGTGCTCGCCGCCGCGATCCTGCGCGTGACGCTCGGCAACCTGTACCAGTCCGCGAACGGGCGCCGCGTCGCGTTGATGGGCGTGCTGCTGTCGGCGCTGCCCGCGGTCGTGCTGCCGTGCCTGCCCGGCACGCCGTCGTACGCGCTGCTGCTCGTGCTCGGCGTGTTCCTCGGGATCGGCGGCGCGAGCTTCGCGGTCGCGCTGCCGATGGCGGGCAGCAGCTATCCGCCGAAGGTACAGGGCCTCGTGCTCGGCCTCGCCGCCGCCGGCAACATCGGCGCGGTGCTCGACGGCTTCATGTTCCCGCACATCGCGGCCGCGCTCGGCTGGAAGTTCTCGACGGCGGCCGCGCTGCCGCTGCTCGCGATCGCGGGCTTCGCGCTGTTCGCGTGGGCCGACGACCGCGGCGAAAAGTCGGGCAGCGCGCCGCGCGCGCTCGGCGCGTTCGCGGTCACGCTCGCGGGCCTCGTCGCACTCGTGCTCGCGGTGCACGGCGGCCTGTTCGGCGCCGGCAAGACCGGCGTGCTGCTGCTGCCTGTCATGGGCGCGCTGCTCGCGATAGCGGTGCTGCCCGCCCGCTATCGCACCGTGCTCGCGGAACGCGACACGTGGGTCATCATGCTGATCTACAGCATTACGTTCGGCGGGTTCGTCGGCATGTCGTCGTACGTGACGCTGCTGCTCACGACGCTCTACCAGATGCCGAAGATCGAAGCCGGCCTCTTCATGTCGCTGCTCGCGTTCCTCGGCGCGATCGTGCGGCCGCTCGGCGGGCATCTCGCCGACCGCGTCACCGGCGTGCGCGCGCTGCTCGTGCTGCTCGCGGCGATCGCCGCCGCCGACTTCGCGTTCGCCGCGTGGATGCCGCCGGTCGAAGGCGGCATCGCGCTGCTGATCTGCCTGTACATCGCGTTCGGGCTCGGCAACGGCGCGACGTTCCAGCTCGTGCCGCACCGCTGGCAGGGCAGGACGGGGTTGCTGTCCGGCATCGTCGGCGCGGCGGGCGGGATCGGCGGCTTCTACCTGCCGGTCGTGATGGGCATCGCGAAGGAAAGCACGGGCAGCTACCAGCTCGGCTTCGCGACGTTCGGCGCGCTGGCCGCGTGCGCATGCGGCGCGCTCATGCTGCTGCGCGCGCAGTGGCTGCGCTGGGCGGCACCGGCCGCGCTCGTGGGGGGGCGCGGTGCCGGTGCGTAGGGAGATCGCGGTGGTGT